>JAKUTI010000155.1 GCA_022448765.1 Pseudomonadales bacterium | reverse complement strand
ATCGCCCGTGGCGAGGAGCAAGGCGACTCTATTATAAACTGCGGTCTGAACATGGGGAGGCTCTTTTATGGGTATGCAGAATAGCCCTCTGCTGATGTCACGTCTGGTTGATCGGGGCGCCACCGTTGCGCCAAATGTCGATATTGTGACGGCGACTGAGGAAGGCAGCCGGACGCAGAACTATGCGCAAACCCGAGATCGCGCTCACCAGCTCGCCCACGCGCTGAGGGATGCGGGGATTCAGGTCGGGGATCGAGTTGGAACATTCATGTGGAACGGTTCCCGACACCTAGAGGCATACCACGCGACAGCGGGCATGGGCGCGGTATTGCACACGCTTAACGTCCGTTTGTCGGAAACCGATCTCGAATACATCATTAATCACGCTGGTGATCGATTGATTATCGCGGATGCCGATGTGCTGCCCCTGCTTGAAAAACTGAGTGGACGGATTCCGACGGTGGAAAGGATCGTGGTCGCGAGCGAGGCCGGATTTGAAGGTTGGTCGACCAGTCTGCCGGACGCGGTTGATTACGAAGAATTTATTCAAGGGAAGTCCGCACATTTTGAGTGGCCCGAGATCGGTGAGAATTCGCCTCTTGGACTTTGTTACACGAGCGGCACCACGGGTCGTCCCAAAGGCGTCGAATACGAGCATCGATCACAATATCTTCACACCATTGCCCAATGCATGACGGATTCAATGGGCCTTTCCGGAGCCGACGCGGTTTGCGGGATCGTGCCCATGTTTCACGTGATGGGCTGGGGTATCCCCTGGTCTGCGCTGATGTTGGGTTGTAAACAAGTGCTGCCACATCGGTTTATGGATCCGGCACGTTTGGTTCGTCTCATGGCGGATGAAAAAGTGACGCTGTCGGCGGGAGTTCCGACGATTTGGCAGGGGGTGAAATCGGCGATCGAAGCAAACCCCGACGCGTACGATCTTTCATCGCTGGAACGCTTAACGTGTGGCGGCTCCGCCCCTCCGTCGTCGCTCATTCGTTGGTATTGGGATGAACTTGGCGTCGAGATGATCCAGGGATGGGGAATGACCGAAACGAGTCCATTGGCAACGCTGTCTCGGCGGGTAATGAAGCGAGGCCATCTAGGGATGACGCTTGATCAACAGATTGACAATGTCGCGAAAGCAGGCCAAATCATACCGGGTCTAGAACTCGACATATTCGACGAGGAGTTCAATCGGGTCCCACATGACGGTGAGAGTGTGGGCGAAATATTGGTACGCGGGCCGTGGATTTGTTCAGAGTACTTTAACGATCCACAACCGGAGAAATTTCATGGAGATTGGCTCATTACCGGAGATGTTGGGAAGATCGACCCAGAGGAATATCTGATCATTTCAGATCGATCGAAGGATCTGGTTAAAAGTGGTGGTGAGTGGATTTCTTCGGTAGATCTCGAGAACCACATTGTTGCTATGGACGGCGTTGTGCAAGCGTGCGTTGTTGCCCATCCCCATCCTCGATGGGACGAACGACCGGTCGCTTTGGTCATCCTCGAGTCTGATGCTGACGTCGCGCCAGATGCGATACTTGAACACTGCGCAACCGCATTCGCGAAGTGGCAGTTGCCCGACGACATATTGTTCGTTGATGAGATCCCCTTGACCTCAACGGGCAAAATGGACAAGAAGATTGTGCGCGCGGATTTGGACGAACGAGGCTATACGCTTCCCGATCTTCGTGAGGGTTCGTTTTGAATTTGATGGGAGAAGGTAAAGCCATGGAGTTTTCGAATCGCGTAACGGATATGTTGGATATCGAATTGCCGATTGTTCAAGCCCCCATGGGTTGGATCGCACGGTCTCAGTTGGCATCGGCCGTGAGCAATTCCGGTGGGCTTGGAATCATAGAAACGTCGTCCGGTGAGCTCGACGCCATTCGGCTTGAAATACAGAAGATGCGGGAACTCACGGATAAACCTTTTGGCGTCAACATCGCGCAAGCCTTCGTCCGGGATCCCGACATCGTCCGGTTTGTGATCGATCAAGGCGTGAAGTTTGTAACGACATCGGCCGGTAACCCGGAGCGATATACCGACGAATTAAAGGCGGGAGGATTGACCGTTTTCCACGTGGTTCCAAGCCTGGCAGCTGCAAAAAAGGCGGTATCTTGTGGTGTTGATGGCCTCGTTGTCGAAGGAGGCGAAGGCGGTGGTTTCAAGAATCCACGCGAGGTCGCGAGCATGGTGCTTTTGCCGTTAGTGCGAGCGGAAGTGGATGTGCCGATCATCGCTGCGGGAGGATTTGTGGACGGAGCTTCGATGGCGGCCGCATTTGCGTTAGGGGCAGAGGGCATTCAAATGGGAACCCGAATGGTGTCGGCGGCTGAGTCGCCGGTCCATCAGAACTGGAAGGATGCCATCGTTGGAGCGAGAGAAACCGACACAGTCTTTTTGAATCGGTTTAATTCTCCAGCTTTACGTGCGTTGCGGACCGATAAGACCACGCGGCTCGAAAAGGATCTCGAAACCAATGCCATGGCCGAATTTGGCGCTTCCCAGGATCTTTACTTCGGCGGCGATATGGAAGCAAGCATTGCGCTGACTGGACAGGTGTGCGGTAGGATCGATGCGGTACGGCCCGTGGCGGAAATTCTTGCGGAAGTTCGGGCTGAGTTCTTTGAAGTGGTTGGTGGTATGGCAACGCGGTATCTAGGAGAATTGTCCTCATGAGCGATGTTACTGCCAAAGTTCGCTACATCAATGACGAGTGGAAAACGCGTGCTGATAGAGCGTTCATTTACTCCAAAGAAACGCGTCGCGCGAATACGAATCTTCGAGAGGTTCAAATTTGCGACGCGCGCCCCTTGCATGCAGCGAGTGATCTCGATTTGGACACCAACGGGTTTGTATTCGCTGAATGCGACTTCGGTGTTGACGATTTTCACGATGACGAGGAGGTTCGTGCATGCTACGACGAAGCACTTATCCCTGTGCTCAAATCGCTCAGTGGCGCTAGCGAAATAAGAGTATCTGGCCACCAGGTTCGTACCGAAGATCCCTCGACGTTCCTAGGGGCATACTCGCGATACCTGCACTGCGATTATCCGTTGACGCCTTCTCCACGTCGGGAAGCGACTATGTTGGGCCGTGACCTTGTTGGTGAAGACTATGCCTGGTTCAATATTTGGTCCCCCATCGAACGTCCTGCGGAACAGAATCAATTAACGGTATTGGATGCACGCACACTTTCGATGGACGACATTTGCGAGTACTACTTCACGGAGCAGGCAGGGAACGGGTATGCGGCGATCCCAGCACACAATCCAAACCACCGATTTTTCTATTTTCCCCAGATGCAACCCGGTGAGGTCATCGTCTTTAAACAGTTCGATTCTCGGTCTGACAAGGCGATGGTGTGTCCCCACACCGCGTTTTATGACCCGGACATCGGCGATAACTCTGCCGCTCGGCGAAGTGTTGAATTCCGGGCTCTCTGCGTATTTGGCTAAATAAAACTAGCGACTAATACGCTTGCGTTAGCGGTCGTAAGCTAGCGCCAAAGCGGCGGAATCGCTGCTTAGCTTGCCGTCGTCGTAAACGAGTTCTCCGTTCACTAACGTGTGCGTAATACGGGACCTGAACGTAAGATCCTTGAAAGGAGACCAACCGCACTTGGCGTGTATGGGCTCGTCATTGACGACTGTGTTTCGATCCGGATCGATGATGACGAGATCTGCCCAATAGCCCTCGCGAAGATAACCTCGATGGCTGACGTCGAAGAGCTTTGCCGGCGCGTGCGAGGTTTTTTGGACTACTTTTTCGATGCTTATGACCCCGTTTTTGACGTGTTCTATCAACGTGAGCAGAGCGTGCTGCACGAGGGGTAAGCCGGCGGGCGCATCAAAGTAAGACTGTGCTTTCTCTTCCATTGTGTGCGGGGCGTGATCGGTGGCAATGACGTCGATTCGGTCTTCTGCGACGGCGGCGAGAAGAGCTTCCTGATCGGAACTTCGTTTAATGGAAGGATTACATTTGACGTCTGCACCTCGCGTCGCGTACCAACTGTCATTGCAAAAGAGATGGTGGACACAAGCTTCCGCAGTAATTTTCTTGGTTTCGACTGGCCCAGGCGTGAATAACTCCATTTCTCGCGCAGTTGTCAGATGGAGAACGTGAAGCCGCGCGTCATGCGTCTTTGCCAAATCCACGGCGAAAGAAGAGGATGCGAAGCATACGTCTGCCGAGCGAATGTTTGCATGTTCACTGAACGGGACGTCGTCACCGAATTGTTCTCGAGCACGGGCTTCGTTCGCCAAAATCATGGGTGTATTTTCGCAATGCGTGGCGATGAGTGTCGGGGCTGAGGCAAAAATCCCGTTAAGCGTGTCTGGATCGTCCACCAGCATATTGCCCGTTGATGCGCCCATGAACACCTTGATACCGCAGGCAGAGGTTGGATCGAGAGATTTAATGTCCTCGAGGTTGTCGTTCGTTGCTCCAAGGTAGAAACCGTAATTAGCTAACGAATGCTCTGCGGCGCGATCGCATTTACGTTGCAGTGCTTCTGCATTGGTGGTCTGTGGATTGCAGTTCGGCATCTCCATGTAGCTGGTGATGCCGCCTGCGATCGCAGCACGTGACTCAGTTGCGATGTTGCCTTTGTGTTCGAATCCGGGCTCACGAAAATGGACTTGGTCATCGATCATCCCTGGTACGAGCCAGGATCCATCGGCATCGATTTCCTTCGTTGCACTCAGCGTGCCGCCGATTTGTGCGATACGACCTGATTCGATCGCGAGGTCACCTTCAATGAGTGTGCCCTCATTGATCAGGCGTGCATTTTTTATGACAAGATCGTTAGACAACGCGTTCCCCCCTTTTGCGTTAAGTTTGCCCTCCCTTCGCGGTATACCGCAAACGGACAGTTTCTCTGACGCGGCTGCGCTATGCTGCGAGGGTTGGGTTCTACCCACGAATCCTGACGGTTGTATCATGATAAATTCGGAGACATTAGGTACAAATGCCTAATCCACGTGTGCTGGAGCTTTTACGAGCTCATTTGCCACCGCCGTCGATCATCACGGATCCGGCCGCGGTCCGGCCATTCGAAACCGATGGAATCACGGCTTTTCGTGAACGGCCGTGGGTTGTTGTATTGCCTGAAACTGTCGAACAGGTGCGGGCGATTCTCAAGATTTCGTACGATCACGATGTTCCCGTGGTCACCCGAGGTGCCGGCACAGGGTTATCGGGCGGCGCTCGACCGATCCGTGACGGCATTCTGCTTACCATGTCCAAGATGAGGGAAGTCATTGACGTTGATTTGGACGCTTGCACGGCCACGGTCGAGCCGGGCGTCACCAACCTCGCAATTTCAGATGCCGTCCGTTCGCACGGGCTCTATTACGCGCCGGATCCCTCGTCTCAGATTGCATGCAGCATTGGTGGCAACGTGGCCGAGAATTCCGGGGGGGTGCATTGCCTGAAATACGGTCTGACGGTTCACAACGTCTTGGGTATCCGCGTGCAAACCATCGAGGGCAAGGAGCTGATCCTTGGTGGTAAGACCTATGACAGCCCTGGATACGATCTATTGGCCCTGATGATGGGGTCGGAAGGCATGCTCGGGGTGGTGACCCAAGTGACGGTTAAACTCCTGCCCGAACCGCCAGATAAGCGGGTTTTGCTTGGCGTTTACGATGAACTTTCGAAGGCGGGCGAATCGGTCGGCGACATTATCGGCGCCGGCGTGATTCCGGCGGGGTTGGAGATGATGGATGCCCTTGCAATACGTGCAGCGGAGGAATACGTGCACGCAGGATATCCTACGGATGCGGCCGCCATTCTTTTGTGCGAATTGGACGGGAGTACGAGTCAGGTTGACGCGGACGTCGTTCGCGTAACGGAAATTATGAAAGCGGGTGGCGCAATCAATGTTCGTATGGCGATCACGGACGAAGAATGTGAATTGTTTTGGAAGGGTCGGAAGGCCGCCTTCCCTGCGGTAGGACGCCTCGCGCCAGACTATTACTGCATGGATGGTTCGGTCCCAAGACATGCGATCGGACGAGTGCTGTCTGAAATTACTCGACTATCAAAGGCGTACCAATTACCGGTTGCTAACGTGTTTCATGCGGGAGATGGCAACCTGCACCCACTGGTCCTTTACGATGCGAATAATGCGGGAGAGCTTCGACGAGCCGAAACGTTGGGCGGGAAAATCCTTGAATATTGTGTCGCTGTGGGTGGCACAGTGACGGGCGAACACGGTGTCGGTGTAGAAAAACTTGATCAAATGTGTGTCCAATTCGGCGAGGCTGAGCTTGATCAATTTCATCGTTTAAAAGCCGCCTTCGATCCTGGGACGTTGATGAATCCGGGTAAAGCGATCCCGGAACTCGCTCGTTGTTCGGAATTAGGCGGTATGCATGTTCATGACGGCCAGGTGCCGCACCCTGAACTGGAACGATT
>JAKUTI010000154.1 GCA_022448765.1 Pseudomonadales bacterium | reverse complement strand
GTATGGGTCGTAAATCACTTCCCGCACCACCCTTTATGCACGGCGCGGGCCACTGGAACGCCCTGCAAATGCTGAACGCAGGGGGAACCGTCGTCGTCCAAGACGATGTGCTCCGATTCGATCCCAAGAATGTCCTTGAAATTGTTGCCCGGGAAGCGGTCACGACCTTACTCATTGTCGGTGATGCCTTCGGCCGTCCACTCGCAGACGAACTTGCTAACAATACTCACGACGTCTCTTCGCTTCGAAACATCATAACGGGTGGTGCCATTATGACGGCCAACGTTAAGAGAGAACTGATCGAGCTTATTCCGCACGTCAACATAATCGACTCCGCCGGTTCATCAGAAACCGGCGGCCAGGCATCGCATGTCAGTAACGCCAAGTCGGGGGCTGAAACCGGTCGCTTTAGCCTCACACCAAATAACGCTGTATTAGCAGAGGATTTGTCGACGGTCTTAGTCCCAGGTCACGACGGATTGGGTTGGTGGGCTCGCTCCGGCAACATTCCCCTGGGTTACTTAGATGACGAAGCGAAAACGCTGGAAACATTTCCAACCATCGATGGCGTCAAATACTCGGTCCCTGGAGACAAGGTCCGTCTCCTATCCAACGGCACTCTCGAGCTTCATGGCCGGGAATCCGTCACCATCAATTCTGGCGGCGAAAAAATATTCGCCGAAGAAGTCGAGCAAGCCGTCAAGCATCACCCCGCCGTCTTTGACGCGGTGGTTACCGGTCGCAACTCCGAACGGTGGGGCAACGAGGTGGTGGCGATCGTGCAGCTGAAAGAAGGCGTCGCGACCACTGAGGAAAGTCTACTAACCGAGTGCGAGCGCCACATCGCACGATACAAATTACCCAAGGCATTCATTTTTCTCGAAGCCATCGTCCGCAGTCCAAGCGGTAAAGCCGACTACCGATGGGCCAAAGAAGTCGTCGAACGCTGATGCGATCCGTCGCAAGAGCTAAAACGTCCTAAGGGACCACTGACATGAAAAAAGGCCAAGTTAAAGCACTGATGTTCGACGTCGGCGGAAGCATCTTTGACTGGCAAACGGCAACTCGAACGGCTGTTGCCGCACTCGCGAAATCGAGAGACGTTACGATCGATGATCGCGCGTTCGTATTCGACTGGCGTCGTCGCATGTTTGAAACGCTAGCCGAAGTACGCGCGGGCAGTCTTTCCTGGCGGAACGCAGATCGAATTCCTCGCGATGTTCTCGGCGAGTTGGCCGAGGAATACCCTGCTCTAGCGCTCTCCAACGACGATCTGGACGAACTCAACCGCGCATGGCATAGGATGGACGTTTGGGGTGACGTTCCTGCCGCACTCAGCGAACTTCGCAACCATTACATCGTTGCCATTCTTACGGTCCTGTCACTCTCCATCGTGGTCGATAGCTCAAAACACGCCGGCATCGATTGGGACGCGTACCTTTCGTGTGAATTCCTTGGTATTTACAAACCGGAACCGGAAGCTTATCAATCCGCGGCCCGATTGCTTGGCGCAGCACCCGAAGAAACGATGATGGTTGCGGTGCATCCGCCGGATCTGTTGGCTGCCCAACGCGCAGGACTGAAAGCGGCCTATGTAAGACCAAAACTCGAAGAGATGGGAAGCCGAGGGGAAACCGCAAGTTTCGACATCATCGCCGAAAATTACAGCCACTTGGCGGAGCTACTTTGTACATAACATCAAGCTGAACTAAATAGGAGATAACCCGTGGGAAGGCTGAGCGAAAAGGTAGCGATCATCACCGGCGGCGCAAGCGGGATGGGTGCTGCCACAGCGAGACGATTCGTCGAGGAAGGAGCGTTCGTCATCATCGCGGACCTACAAGCTGACAAAGGCGATGAACTCGCCATGACGCTCGGGGCTAACGCGACATTCATCGAGACCGACGTTGGTCGCGAAAAAGATGTCATTGCCATGATTAACACCGCCTCAACCCGCCACGGTCGACTGGACTGTCTTTTTAACAATGCCGGGTTTGGGGGCGTCGGCGGCGAGATACACGAAACGGACATGGGCGCTGCATACGAACGAACCGTCGCAGGTTTATTGACGGGTCCGATTCTTGGAATGAAGCATGCGGCCCCCATCATGCGCGAGCAAAAAGCAGGCAGTATTATTTCGACGGCAAGCGTCGCCGGCATGCGTGGCAGCATGGGCCCACATGTCTATAGCGCCCTGAAAGCGGCCGTTATTGGACTCACGCAATCGGTCGCCGTCGAACTGGCGAAAGATTCGATTCGCGTTAACGCGATTTGTCCTGGCGGGATCATGACCCCCATTTTTCTCGGCGACCGTCGTCCCAATAGCGGATCGAACGAGTCCCTCGAAGAGGCACTTCGTCCAGTGTTCAGCAACATCCAGCCGATTCCGAGAGCTGGTGAGCCGAAGGACATTGCCAACGCAGCATTATTCTTGGCGAGCGACGAATCAAGCTTCATTACTGGACACGCGTTGGTCGTGGACGGCGGGCTGACGACGGGGAGACGCCGAGATACGCCGGCCAGCGACAGTCCGTTGCGACACGCAATCAATTCAATCGCCGACGCGGACGAACAACCTTGAATACGCGCCTCAACTCGCTAAGAGCTTTCCGTAAGCTCTAGTTTTTTGACCTCTGCACCATGCTGCTAACGACGGAACAGCTCGGGTTCTTCAAGCACAACGGCTACCTTATTGTGCCCGGCATCATGGATTCGCAGTTATGCGCAAAAGCCCGAGACCGCCTATGGGATTCGTTGCCTGCAACGAGTTCGATCAAACGCCATGATCCTCGTACACATACTGGCCCCTTCAACGAGAATGACGTCGACACTGACCAACTCAATCTTCGCCAAGGCTACCGGTGGCAATTGCGATCGGTGGGCACGGAACCACTGCTCATTGACCTAGTGTTCTCGAAAGTCTTGCAAACAATCGCCACCCAGTTACTGGGCGACAACATGCTTCGTCCGCCTCATGTAGGAGGAAGGCCCATGGGGACACACGGAGCCGCATGGCCGGGGGGGCCTGTTGATCCGGCCGATAACGAGGGCGCTCGCGGTATCTACGCCACGCTTCCTTACGGCGGCAGGGCACGCGAATCTGATCGATGCCACACCGACGGGCATCCTTTCAACCTAGGGATGGTCGGTCTTATTGACTCGGTGCCACGCGATGGCGGCGGATTTAAGGTTTGGCCCGGTTCGCACAAACGTCTTTACCCAACGTTCCAAATGAGTTACGACCAACCCCGCATCCCCTACTACCCTCATTTACCAAGCTACAAGGGAATACTGCACACGCCCGAGTACCTGGAGGAAATCAAAAAGATCAACGACGACACAGTGGCCGTGGACTGCTGGGGCGACGAAGGTGACGTCGTGCTGTGGCACCATCGAACCGCCCATATGGCAGGACACAACTACTCCAACAAGGTCCGACAAGCCGTACTCTATGACTTTACCCGCCACGATCTTGACCACTCCAGAATGCGCGCGCCGCGAACGGACATGTGGCACGACTGGTCGGAACCGTTACAGCAAGCAAAGCCTATCTATTCGAAAGCATTCGCCAAATCACAACATCTTGATTAATGCCGGATGACCTCAGCTCGAAGCTGACCCGTCTAGTGATTCACCCATCGCGCGAGCTCGATCAAGACGACCGGCCTCGTCCTTTGGCAGATGACGTTGCGCCTGGATCAGACAGAAAATACTGACTACAAAAATCAACATTGACCAGGCCATGGCATTACGCAATGCCTCGGCGGACGCCACCCCGTGCGCCATAAAGACATCGCTAATTTGGCCGATTACGTACGGGCCTAAGGCCAGCCCTATAAACGTATTCACAAGGATGTAATACGCCCCTGCTACGGCTCGCATTCGCGGCATCACCAAGTCATTCGCAGTACTTGGCGGAACGCCTGGCCAACATGCACCGACGAGCATGGCGACAAAGTTAATCCAAAAGGCGAAGTACAGGCTCTCCGTGTAAATGAGCGCTAATACTGCGGGTACCGTGCCTACAATTGCCACGTACCCGAGCACGAGTCGTCCGCTTGGAAACTTGGTCTTAAGCCAATCTGCCGCGACTCCCCCAACGGTGACTCCTAGAAAACCGCCGGTAGCAGCACCAAGACCAAGCCAGATACCGACCTCAGTCGCCGTCGCTCCGTGGGCGCGCATCAAGAATGGGGCAGTCCAAAAACTGACCCCATAGCCGACAAACGCAATCGTAGGAAAGGCAATCATGGTGTAGATCATGGCCTTCGACCCGAAAATCATCGCAAAGGTCGCTGGATCACGCGACTTAAGTGACTGCGCCCACGAAACCGTCACGTACACGCCTATCCCTGTAGCCACCCACTGAGCCACCGAACCGGTCAGACCGATTAACAAAACGGAAACTACGCCAATGACCACGAGAGCAATGAGATTGAACCGTAATGACGCACCACTACGCACGATCTCGACAACGTTGAACGGGGGGATGACAGCCGCCATCTCCGTTCCAAGTACCTTGTATGGCGCGGGATGTGGTTTCGTTACAAGACCTTCACTTAAACCACGGATGGGTTCACGCAACGTGCGTACCCATGCCGCGACCAATATCCCAGGCAGACCGACAGCCATAAACGCTACATGCCAACCCTTCAGACCCAGCGGGGGGTTAGCTGGGAACGCTGCCGTCCACTCGTCAAGTATCCAACCGCCTAGGACGAGGCCGATGCCCGCACCGATGTAGACCCCTGACGAGTATATGGCGATGACGGTCGCCCGCCATTTCGGTGGGTAGTAATCCGAAAGCATTGAATACGCTGCAGGCGAGGCACTCGCTTCGCCGATACCAACGCCAATACGGTAGAGCGCGAGCGCAGAAAACGACCGGGCAGTCCCTGATAGCGCTGTCATTGCACTCCAGAACAAAAGGCCTGCCGAAATAAGACTACGACGCACCCAGACATCGGCAAAACGTGCCAACGGAATTCCGAAAACGGCATAAAAGACGGCAAACACGGTCCCATACAAAAACCCAATCTGAGCGTCGCTGATACCAAGATCCGCCTTAATGCTCTCGGCCAATATCGACAGGATCTGCCGATCAATAAAATTGAAGACGTAGACGATGACCAACACGACGAGAACGTAATGCGCATAGGGGCCGCCAATCTCTTGCGATCGACCCTCGTCAGGGGTCCCGGTCGGCGTTGACTCGTCGCTCATACCTCGCCTCCCCGTTCGTGACATCTTCGTTGCCACATCGTACTACCAAGCGCCGACGTGTGGGATGTCTCTGTACTTGCAACCCGCTGAGGTCACTGTAGGGTGGTCTCAAAGGAGGAAAGCAATGCCTTATATCACCGATCGGGTTGTTCACGATGCCGACTCTCACGCGATGGAATTGCCCCACTGGTTCAGCGAATTCGGTACCGACCTAGTCAAAAAAGCGTTTGGTGAACGCTTCAACCCCGGCATGGACCTACGAAGCCTGCCCAAGCTTCATAGAAGCACCGAATACCGCTCGCAGAATGAAGCTGAGATCATGACGCGAAAGAATTACCAAGCGCTCGGCGCCTTCGATCGAAACGACCGATCCGAGGCCGTCGACCATCTAGGCGTCGCTAGCCAATTAGTATTTCCCACCAGTCCCAACGTCTGGCTTGAACAACTTGAACACGGCCAAGATGTCGAACTCCTGTACGAGGTTGCCGACGCAACCAACCGCGCCCAGGTGTCTTTTTGTGCTCATGACAACAGGCTCTTTCCCGTCGGCTATGTGCCGCTCGCCGACCTGGAACGAACCGCTCGCGCAGCGGAAACCGCGTTAACGGTCGGTGCGAAAGCTCTACTGATCCCGTGGGCATGTCCAAAAAATCACGCGACCAGTCACATCGCGCTTGACGCCCTATGGTCGCGCGCCGAAGAAGCCCGTGTACCCATTTTATTCCATGTCGGCGCTGCCGATCGCGTGCTGCCGGCCGCGCACGCAAACAACGGCCTACCACCAGTTGCAGATTTTCACGGCGGTGAAGAGAACTTCCGTTCAATCTCCTATATGGCGATCTCTCAAGGCCCGGTCCAAGCGCTGTCGATGCTGATTCTCGATGGCGTGTTGGATCGATTCCCGGCACTAAAATTTGGCGTCATCGAACTCGGCGCGGTCTGGCTTCCAGGCTTCATACGGCAACTCGATGCTGCGTTCGACGCCTTTGCCCGACACGAAGAACGGCTGCAAACCCTTTCGTTAAAGCCAAGCGAATATGTCGAGCGGCAAGTTCGTGTCACCCCCTACCCAACCGAACCCGCCGGTTGGATCGTCTCCCAGACGTCGCCTAAGATCTGCATGTTTTCCACCGACTACCCACACGTCGAGGGCGGTCGCAATCCGTTAGGGAGGTTCGATAAGGCAACGACTGAACTCTCAGCGTCCGACCGCGATCGTTTTTTTCGAGCAAACTTTGAGGACCTCATGGGATCCGTAT
>JAKUTI010000153.1 GCA_022448765.1 Pseudomonadales bacterium | reverse complement strand
TGGCCATGCCCTCAGAAGAAAGACCCTGCGTCTCGGGCGCCGTGTAACGGAGCTCGTAGCCACTAAGACTTTGGTATGCGAGAAAACAAACTGCAGCAACCGTCACTCTAACCATGGTTTACCTCATTTCCGAAAGGACGAAAGTGCTCAAACCCTGGCAACTAGACTACGCCACTATCGCCTTGTTCATCCCACGAGAATCGATCGGTGCAGATCTCACGCAGAACATTCTTCTGCACCTTCCCCATGGCATTACGCGGCAGTTCGTCCACTCTGAGCAACCCTTTGGGTTGTTTGAAACGCGCAAGTTTGCCAGTTAAGACCGCGATAACATCATCAAGCTCGATATCAACCTCACTGGCAACGACCGCGATTACCGCCTCACCAAAATCTGGGTGGGGCACGCCAATCACGGCCGAGTCGATCACGCCCGCAACCGTATCGATCAACAACTCAACCTCTTTCGGATAGACATTCAGACCGCCGCTGATAACTAAATCTTTCTCACGACCGACGATGGTGCAGCGACCCCCAGCATCAACGCGCCCCATATCACCGGTCTTAAAGTAGCCATCGTCCCGAAATTCCTCACGCGTCTTTTCGGGCATGCGCCAATACCCGGAAAAGACATTGGGGCCACGAACTTCGATCCCGCCAATGTCACCCGCGGGCAATGTCGCACCAGCATCATTGGTAATGCGCACTTCAACTCCCGGAAGTGGATAACCAACCGTCCCAGCAATACGTTCACCGTCCAGCGGATTCGAGGTATTCATTCCGGTTTCACTCATGCCATACCGTTCCAATATCCGGTGCCCTGTTCGATGTTCAAAAGCGTTGAACGTCTGCTCGGTCAGCGGCGCGGAACCCGACACAAATAGGCGTACATCAGTGGTCACCTCCGGAGTAAATAACGCGGAACCGAGTAACCGCGTGTAAAACGTCGGGACACCCATAAGAACACTGCAAGACGGCAAGTGTTCAATAAGCGCCTCCACATCGAATCGCGGCAGAAAAATCATTGAGCTACCGGTCAATAATACGCAGTGGGATGCCACGAAGAGCCCGTGGACATGGTAGATGGGTAGCGCGTGCAGCAACACGTCGTCTGAACGCCAGCCCCAGTATGCGATCAACGTGTCGGCGTTGCTCGTTAAGTTGGCGTGCGTCAACATCGCTCCTTTCGAACGTCCCGTGGTCCCCGACGTATAAAGAATGGCAGCTAAATCGCCGTCGCCACGTGTGGCGACTTGACTGTCGGGATCCAACGACGACGCGAGTTGCTTGAGCGAACCCCCTCCGTGTTCATCCAACGTGAAGGTGGCCACACCAACGTCCGTGTCGTTCCCGGTGATGAATAAGGACGGGGATGCGTCGTCAAGAAAATACGCGACCTCCGAGTCCGTGTAATCCGTATTCAACGGAACATACACGCCGCCAACTTGAAGCGTGGCGAGGTAGAGGGCTAAGGCCTCTGGGGTTTTCGGGACTCGCACGACCACGCGATCACCATGACCAACGCCTTCACTGCGTAGCGCGGCCGCCAGACAAGCAGTCTCGCGTTGCAAATCACCGTAAGTCCAGGTGTCGCCATTCGCTAGGCGTAAACATGGCTTCGTCAAGTGCTCGCCAAACACGGCATCGAACCGAGCGAACAGGTTCGCATTCATCCAGACAACTCCCTCTCAGGTTCTAAGCATTGCAACGCGCCACCTCGTCTGTAAACCCTTGGGCGTCGTTTCCTACATTGCGTTACGATCCGTCGACGGGAGGATACGTCCATGATGACCCAGGTAGAAACAACCGCAGGTCCCATCGAAGGTCGTGAGAAAGATGGCACATTATTTTTCGCGAGTATCCCGTATGCGGCGGGACCAACCGAATCGAGACGTTTTCATCGAGCGGAACCACCCGAGCCTTGGACGGAAATTCTCTCCACAAAGAAGATCGGGGCCGCCGCGCCCCAACTCGCGGGTACCGGGCTTACCGATGCGCCAAGCGTTCGCTGGAACGAGGACTGTCTTACCCTCAACGTCGCGACACCGGCGACTACCGGCGGTGGACGGCCAGTACTGGTATGGATCCATGGTGGCGCATACCGCACGGGGCAAGGCGGCATACCCTGGTACAACGGGGCCCAATTTGCGCTCCACGGCGACATCGTCGTTGTCAGCATCAACTACCGTCTCGGCGCTCTTGGATTCACCGATTTATCGACCTTTGGAACCGAGTTTGAGTTTTCCGGGATCAATGGTCTGCTCGACCAACTGCTAGCGCTCGAATGGGTTCAACACAATATAGAGCGGTTCGGTGGGGATCCAAGCAAAGTAACTATCGCGGGTGAATCCGCGGGCGGTTTCAGCGTCTCAACTCTTCTTGGTATGCCCGCCACCAGCGGCCTTTTTCGCCACGCCATAGCTCAGAGCGGGGCCGCGCACCATACTCTCCCCCCCGCGGCCGGGAAAGTGGTGGCCGATACCTTCCTACAAGAACTCGACGCGGACGGACCTTCCCAGGTTATGGCCGCATCGGTCGAACAAATTCTCCGTGCCCAACAGCAAACCATCGCGAGACTCGAAACTCCTGGCACGCCGGAAACCCTCGGGGTCGCGGTATCCGCTTTTTATCCCGTCGTCGGCAACAGGCTACTTGTCGAAGCGCCCATTGACGCAATAACTTCTGGTGTCGGGTCCGACGTGGCGGTGATGACGGGATCTAACCGCCATGAGACCACCTTGTGGAGTTATCAGAATCAGATAACCGAACATCAACTGGAGCAAAGGGCCCGAGAAATGGGCGACGGGCACCTATTGAAACACTACCGTAGCGCGAGACCCCGGGACTCCGCGAACGATCTAATGACTGCCATTTCCACCGATTTTATGTTTCGTATTCCGGCGATTCGACTACTCGAAGCAAGGTCCTATACCCAGCACAATTGGCTCTATCAGTTCAATTGGGAGTCACGCGCGTTCAACGGAAACCTTAAGGCCACGCATGCGCTCGAGATCCCCTTCGCCTTCGATAATCTGCATCAGGCCGGTGTCAATGATTTCATTGGGCCCGGAGCCATTCCCCAACACGTCGCCGACCGCATGCATCAGGCTTGGACATCCTTCATCCACGACGGCGATCCCGGCTGGGATCCCTATTCATCCAAGGTCCGCAACACCATGATTTTTGATGACGAATCAGGTCCAATGGAGGATCCGGATTCACAAGAGCGCAACGCTTGGGAGGGAATTCGATGAACGACTTGTCAGAATTTCGTGCCGATACCAAGGCCTGGCTGCATGAAAACTTACCTGAAAGCCTCATTGCTGGTGGCGAAGAATACTCGGGCGGTTCACGAGAAACGGTTCAAAATCCTGACACTCTTCGTTGGTTTGAATCATGTTATGAACAAGGGTGGACCGTACCCACTTGGCCGAGAGAATTTGGAGGCGCTGCACTCGAATCCGTCCAAGCGAAGGTGTTGCAACAAGAGATGGCCATGGCTCGAGCGCCAATACCCCTGTCTGGTATGGGCGTAACAATGATTGGTCCGACATTGCTTGAGCATGGTACCGACGACCAAAGGGCTCGCCACTTAAGCAACATCGCTAACGGAAAAGTTCGATGGTGCCAAGGGTACTCGGAACCCAATGCCGGCTCGGATCTTGCGTCGCTTCAAACCCGTGCCGTTGACCAAGGCGACTATTATTTGGTGAACGGCTCAAAAATCTGGACGTCGGGCGCCAATTTTGCGGACTGGATCTTCTGCCTCGTCCGCACAAATACCGAGGTGCCTAAACACGAGGGGATCAGTTTTGTCTTGTTCTCGATGGACGATCCCGGGGTTTCGGTCAAACCGATCATTCTTATCGCTGGAAATTCGCCTTTCTGCCAATGTTTTTTTGACGACGTCAAGGTTTCAAAGACCGATCTAATCGGTGTCGAGAACCGTGGGTGGACCGTTGCGAAACGTCTCTTGCAACACGAACGTTCCATGATCTCCGGAATGGGCTCTCTCGGTGGCGGCGGCCGAAGTATGACACTCGCCGAGACTGCTCTTTCGTTTTACGGAAAGATAGGATCGAAAATCGCCGATGCGCCGGGCCGGGAAGCCGTATCCAAAATCAACATGGATCGACAAGCGTTTTCTCTGACCCAACGTCGCGCGGTCGAAGAAAACACCTCTGGATCAACGCCAACGTTTGCGACATCGATGTTCAAGTACTACGCGACAGAGCTCGACACGCGAAGGATGGAAGCGCTTATGAGCATGCGTGGCTCGGCAGGCATTGGATGGGAAGGTACCGAATTCGACGGTAACGCGATCACCGACACCCGATCATGGCTATTTGGCAAAGCCGGAACCATCGCGGGTGGGAGTTCGGAGGTACAACTCAATATCATTGCCAAGCGAGTTCTTGGCTTGCCCGATTAAATCCGCCGCGCCAACGACATCTACCGTGATCGCACGGCGAACCTTTTAAGGAACTCGCGTGCCCAAAACAGCCAGCATCTTCATTGGACTCGCGTTGATTTGTACGGCCGGTTGGGTGACCCAGTGTCCTTGCGATCGAAGCCCCGGTGCCTGGCTATTCGGGGAAATCGTTGAAGATTCTGTGGAAGATTGGAGTTTCGCGAACCAGGCCGGCCTTTGTCAGCTCGAAGTGACCGGTGTCATTCCACACTCAGTCAACCTCAATTGCATGGCGGACGAATCGGAATTGTTTATCAGTTGCGCACGATGCGACGGTAAATACTGGTCGACGCGCGCAATGGAATCACCCCACGGTCGAATCAAAATCCTCGACTCGGTGTATCCGGTCAAAATGATTCGAGTCCTTGATAACGTCACATTGGACAGAGCATGGCGAGCGAGGGCCAATAAAAGACGCGACCGATCTCCAGAAAACTCAGTCCCTCCCAGGCCTTCCCACTGGTGGTCGTTTCGGCTCGAATCGTACTAACGATTCCACCTGCCTAATTTAAAACGAGGTATTCTCATCGCCGTGAAACTCGCCGCACGCTGAACCGAACTGATGACATCAAAGCTTCTTTGGAAACCAGACCACGACCAAGTCGCTCTTCGGAATCTGACCAGGTTTGGAGCACAGCATGGGTTCACCCCCGACAATTTTCCCGCACTGCATGAATGGTCGATTACCTCTCAACATGCCTTTTGGTCTGCGGTTTGGGAGTTTTGCGACATCGTTGGCGACCGTGGCAACGATGTCATCCTCGATCACGACAAATTTCCAGGCAGTCGCTGGTTTCCCCAAGCCTCCCTAAACTTCTGCGAAAACCTTCTTCGCTACGACGACTCGCGCACAGCGCTAGTTGCCATTACTGAGCAAGGGAAGCGGGTGGCAATGACGTACAAAGAACTGCGGATCGAGGTGGCAAAATTCTCAGCAGAACTCAAAGACCGTGGCGTCGAACCAGGTGACCGGGTGGCCGGCTGGATGCCAAACGTCATCGAGACCGTCGTCGCGATGCTCGGAACCGTTTCACTTGGCGCTGTTTGGTCATCTTGCTCGCCTGATTTCGGTGTCGAGGGTGCTCTCGATCGATTTGGGCAAATCGAACCCAAAATACTGATCGCTTGTGACGGATACACGTACAACGGCAAAACCTTCGATATCACCAAGAATGTAGATAACGTGGCGAATAGCATTGCCTCAATTGAACACGTGATCTGGTGTTCGTCGCTGGGATTGCGGGACGACGAATTTCATAGAATTCGTCAACGTCCGGAGACGACGCCGAATTTTGCGCGTCTACCGTTCGACCACCCTCTGTTCATCATGTATTCATCAGGGACCACGGGCAAACCCAAGTGTATTGTCCACGGGGCCGGCGGGACGCTCGTTCAACACGTCAAAGAACATGTGTTGCATTGCGACGTACAACGCGACGACGTGTTGTTCTTTTTCACCACCTGCGGCTGGATGATGTGGAATTGGCTGGTGTCCGGGCTTGCCAGCGGATGCACTTTAGTTTTGTACGAAGGATCGCCCTTCCGCCCTACCCCGAGCGCACTCATCGACCTAATCGATCAAGAGTCCATCTCGTTATTTGGCGTCGGAGCCAAGTACGTAGCCAGTATCGAAAAGGCCGGTGTCGTTCCGAAAACAAGCCACGACCTTTCCTCGCTGCGCGCTATTTTTTCCACGGGATCGCCGCTAACGCATGAATCTTTTCAATACGTATACACGAGCGTGAAGTCAGATATATGGCTTGCCTCTATCTCGGGCGGCACCGACTTAATTTCCTGTTTCGTGCTTGGGAACCCTTGGGGAGGAGTCTACGAAGGCGAAATTCAGGCACCCGGTTTAGGCATAGCCGTGGACGTCTTCGACGACGAAAAATACATTGTATTTCATCTTCGAGGCCAGACTTTTCCCGTCCCCGACGGATGCATGGGTGGTATGTGAAGCGTTTGGAACGTTGCGCCGCCCGGCAGCGGGCCGCACGCCAGTGATTGCCTGGACGAC
>JAKUTI010000152.1 GCA_022448765.1 Pseudomonadales bacterium | reverse complement strand
GAGTTCTATGTCAACCACTTTCGCATTGCCTGACATCAGATCAAAGTTCAATGTTTGCGACGAAAACACTTTGCCCAACGGCTTGATCGACGATCGGTACAGTTCGCTGGTTCGCGGGTGTTTGCGCACCGGCGAGGCAAGGCTGTATACCAACAAATCGATTTCGCCAATGTCCGAGCGTATGGCGTCGATCGTCTGCTGTTTTATTTCGTCTGAGAACGCATCTCCATCAACGGTACGCGCATACAGCCCAGCTTGTTCCGCCCGTCGCTCGAATGCCACGTTGTTATACCAACCAGCACTACCAGTTTTATTTCCCGATGGTGCCTTTTCAAAGGACACGCCCAACGTTCCAGAGCCGCATCCGAAGGCAGCCGTTATCCGGGAAGCGAGCCCGTACCCACTCGAACACCCAACGATGAGCGCATTCCTAGGGCCCGTTATTGTGTCAAGACCTCGGACATAGTCGATTTGTGTACTTACATTTGTTGCGCAACCGACCGGATGCGCCGTGGTACATATAAAACCTCGAATGCGCGGCTTGATAATCACAATTTTGTTCCGGCTACCTTCCCCAAAACTTCGGGTTTCACTGCGAAGGGCGCAGCATCATACCTTCTGCAACGGCATACCGCATGGCAGCACCGACGTCGTAAACCCATGGGCCATCTCGACGAATGGACATCGAAACCGATCGTTCATTGGCGAGCCTATGCTCCCGATCACCATCCAAAGCGAGGATCCCGTCACCCTCAAACGTTACCTTCTCCCCTAGTACGACTTTTTGGCTGCGAGAAATGGCAACTTCTTTAAAGAACCCGGGCGATAAAGGCGCTTTGATAAAGGTATCGGATTCTTTGTTATCGCCGATCTCAACCAACAATCCAAAGTCATCCGTTTCCTCAACTACCGAAACAAGACCGCCAAGAGGTGACATGCCAACGGTATCCGGCAGCGCCCTAGTCAAAAGAATTCTCATTATTTTGGCTTCATCATAAGGCAGCAAATTGCCCACGTAGTCATCGCGAAGCTGAACGGCGTCAATGAGAGCGATGTCACTATCCCCATCTGAGAAAGTCGCGTGTAGCACCTTGGCTCGAGTTCGGACTCCGAAAGCCGAATCGTCCGGGAACCGTTTCATCGCTGCCAACCCCGCAACCATTCCAGCCGTTGTTGGTTCCACCATTGAAGGGAAAACATTGTTGGTACCCGTCGAAAGTGGGACCAGGTCAAGATCGGGCGCACTCCGTGCAATGATCCTGTTCGTGCCGTCACCACCAAGCGAAACCACGACCGCTATGCCTTCGCTGACAAACGCTTGCACCGCGCGTTCCGTGTCGGAAGCATCATGACGTAATTCAACTCCGAGACTTACTACCTTTGCCCTCAGCGGCATCCACTCCAGAGCCATGGACGCGATACGAAACGGTTCATCGACGATATATATTTCGTTCACTCCGACAGAATCGGCACCAGCCGCAATGCGTGCCACGATGTCTCGCTTAGCCTCGTGCGTCATATTGGTAGCACGAGCTGCGATTCGTCGGACGTCGCGGCCGGACATTGGATTCACACAAATAGCTATTGCGCTCATTCGCTTAGTTGTCGTTTCTTGGCATGAAAATCGGTAAGAACTCCCGGTCGAAAGAATGAATGACCTGAAATACCGTGGTATACCAACTAAACGTTGCTAACCTATTAGGCACGGTCATGGCGAAGCAAGGATAACCTCGTTGTGACGTAGGATTGCAATCGACGAAATATTAGAAAAGACATTAATCCCATTCGTCGTTTATTGAGGTCCGTAACCACAAAGTCAGGCGGGATATCATCAGAAGTCTCCGGAGCCGAGGAACAAAAATGAACATTGAGTCCATCATCGATGCGGCGTGGAAAGATCAAGAGCACGTAAACTCGAATACTCAAGGAGACGTGCGAGTCGCGGTTGAGGAAGCCTTATCCAAACTAGACGACGGGACACTAAGGGTAGCCGAAAAAATCGCTGATGACTGGACAGTCAACGAGTGGTTAAAGAAGGCGGTCCTTCTAAGTTTCCGACTTAACCCTTTTCAGAAAATGGCAGGAGGCCCGGGGGGCACAAACTGGTGGGATAAAGTAGCACCAAAGTTTGAGGGTTGGGACGAAGATCAGTTTGAAAAGGCCGGGTTTCGTGCTGTTCCAACCGCGTACGTACGCCATTCCGCCTATATCGCTCCGAACGTCATCCTTATGCCTAGCTTCGTAAACCTCGGTGCCTACGTCGATACGGGCACCATGATAGACACCTGGGCAACGGTCGGTTCGTGTGCACAAATAGGGAAAAATTGTCATATTTCAGGGGGGGCCGGTATCGGAGGCGTGCTAGAGCCTCTTCAGGCAGCACCAGTAATCGTCGAGGACGGCTGCTTTATTGGGGCCCGTTCCGAAGTCGTTGAGGGCGTCCTCGTCGGGGAAGGCGCAGTCTTGTCGATGGGGGTATTCATCGGCGCTACCACCAAAATCGTCGATCGGCACACCGGAGAAATTTTCACCGGTCGCGTACCACCATACTCCGTCGTAGTACCCGGCGCGCTACCGCCCCCGCCTCACGAGGATGGGAATCCTAGGCCGAGCCTCTACTGTGCCGTAATCATAAAAACCGTCGATGCGCAGACACGTTCAAAAACAGCCATTAACGAGCTGCTTCGGGACTAGCAATTCGAGCGACGTCAAAAACATCATGCCCGCTCCATGATGTGAATCGAGAACGAGTAGGTGTTGCGTTCGTTAGCAATGAAATCTACTTTCTCTAGGGTTCGCCAACGGTCCCAATCGAAGACAGGGAAAAATGTATCCCCGTCAACTTCCGCATCGACCAACGTGCAGTAGAGACGATCTGCGCGATCCAGCGTCTCCCCGTAGACCTGAGCACCCCCAACCACAAAGCACTCCTCGGTCGAATCAATTTCACATTGCGCCGCCGCAACAGATAGCGCGGAATCGAGATCCGCGACCACCGTGACATCGTCATTTAGATAACCCCCAGCCGAAAGCACAATATTCCTTCGTCCAGGAAGCGGGCGGCCCACGGACAAGTATGTCCGACGACCCATCACGATGGGGCTACCCCATGTCGTCCGTTTAAAAAAAGCAACGTCGTCTGACAGGTGCCATGGAAGCGCATTAGATCGACCAATAACCCGATTGTTGGACATCGCCCAGATAAGAGAGAGTTGCACCGATTCGTTAGACCGCGATCGGGGCGCGGATACCTTTGTGCGACCGGTAATCCAGCAACTTAAAGTCTTCGTATGTAAATCCGAATATGTCCTCTACGCTCTTATTTATGTCCATCTGAGGCAACGGCAGCGGAACGCGAGATAGCTGACGATCAGCTTGTTCAAGATGATTAAGGTAGAGATGCGCGTCACCAAACGTATGAACAAAATCCCCAGGTTGAAGACCCGACACCTGGGCAACCATCATGGTTAATAGGGCATACGACGCGATGTTGAAGGGAACCCCGAGAAAGATATCGGCACTTCGCTGGTACAGCTGGCACGACAACTTACCGTCTGCGACGTAGAACTGAAAAAGTGTGTGGCATGGAGGCAAAGCCATTTCGTCCACCTCCGCGACATTCCACGCTGAAACAATCAAGCGTCTTGAGTCGGGATTTTGACGAATTCCCGAAACCACCCTCTCGATTTGATCGATGGTGGAACCATCCGGTGTGGGCCAAGAACGCCATTGCGAACCGTACACGGGCCCTAGATCTCCGTTTCCATCGGCCCATTCATCCCAAATATGAACGTCGTGCTCGTGAAGGTAAGCAACGTTGGTGCTGCCCTGCAGAAACCAAAGCAACTCGTGGATGATGCCTTTCACAAACATCTTCTTGGTCGTCAAAAGGGGAAACCCTTCACCTAAATCGAACCGCATTTGATGGCCAAAGACCGACCTGGTTCCCGTACCCGTGCGGTCGCTCCGTTCAACCCCTTGGTCTCTGACCCGGCGCATGAGCGCAAGATATTGCTTCATTTCCGCCGCAATCCCTCGAAATAATCTTGAGCAAATCCAGACAGCAACAAAATACCAAATGCAATCATCGGTAGCGACAACAACTGCCCCATCGTGAGCCAATCAAAAGCAACAAAACCGATCGCGGCATCGGGTTCACGAAACCACTCAACGACGAACCGAACCGTTCCGTAACCCGTCAGAAACATCCCGGAGATTAGAGCTGGACGTTGCGCTCGGGTGGAAAATAACCATACGATCGTGAACAACAACACGCCTTCTCCGAACGCCTGATACAAGCTTGAAACATGTCGTAGCGCTCCATCCCACTGGCCGAAACACGTGTGATTAAGGTTGCCGACGGACGCACATGGGAAGTGAACACCAAGTATGTTATCGGTGACCCGCCCCGGTAGCTCCGCGTTAATGAAATTGCCTATTCGTCCAAATCCCAGTCCAATCGGGACCAACGGCGCCGCAAAATCAGCTACAAGCCAAAAATGTCGCGAGGTCTTTCGAGCATACAACCAAAGTGCGGTAACAACGCCGAGCAGACCGCCGTGGAACGACATGCCGCCCTCCCACAGCTTGAACAACCACAACGGATCTAGCAGAAATCTGTCAAACGAATAGAAGAGTACAAAACCAATGCGCCCACCGACAATCGTACCAACCACACCATAAAATATGAGGTCCGATACGTCCGTTTTTTCCCAACCGGAACCGTTTTTGCTCGCACGCTGACTGCCCAGTACATAACACGCAAGAAAGGCCAGCAAATACATAAGGCCATACCAACGAACCGCTAGTGGCCCGATCTCGATCAAGATAGGCTCGATCAGAGGATAGTTCATAGTCTCCAAACACCAACTACACGCAACTGGTAGACTCCGCCTCTCTCAGGAGCACGGAACGAGGGACCGAGCCGCAGTGTGCCTTATCCTAATCGCGTACCGTATGGATCCGGCTCGACCACTCATTGTTGCCGCCAATCGGGACGAATACTACGCTCGCCCGGCGCTTGCTGCACACGCTTGGGACGATCATCAAAGTATCTTTGCGGGACGTGACGTCGAAGCCCATGGGACCTGGCTCGGTATTTCAAGTACCGGGCGTTTCGCCGCGATCACAAATTGGACCCGGGATTTAGCCCGCCCTCGTTTCCCAAGAAGCCGTGGCGATCTACCTGTTGAATTCCTTCTTGCAACGAGCTCGCCGCAGCAATACGCATCCACGATAAAGGCGGATCAGTTTGCAGGATTTAACTTTATTGCGTTCGATGGCAGTGAGCTTGTCTACACGACCAATCGAACCGAAGAAACCAGAGCACTTCAACCTGGGATTTATGGCGTAACCAATACCCACCTCGATGACCCTTGGCTAAAAGCGACAACGGGTGTACAAAATTTGACGGCAGTGCTACCCCATCCAACGGTGAACGATCTTATTGATCTCTTAACGATCGACAAATTTAGACCCCTGGGATCGATTTCGCGGGGCAACGAGAACAAAGTCGAGTATAAGAACTCACCGAGCTTCATTTGTGGTGATGTATACGGCACCAGGGCAAGTACCGCCGTTGTACTCGAACACGACAAAATTCTGTTCTGCGAACAGACGTTCGAGTCGAACGGGCTGCCCACAAAACGCGTTGAAGAGACAATCCAACTCGAATTTTCTTGACATGGTATTTGTCCATGGACCCATGCACTATCGAGCGGCGATGAATAGAATCCACTACTACGTTGCGACCGTCCCGGACTTTGAGTATTAAGGGCATCAGCATGGACTTATCTGGAAAAAACGCACTGGTAACGGGCGGGAGCTTAGGGCTTGGCCGAGCAATGGCGTCTGCTTTTCATGCGGCCGGCGCGAACGTGGCATTACTCGCTCGTCGAGATGGTCCCCTGAAAGATGCCAAAGAAGAAATAGCACAAAACGGACCCGGCAAAGTCGATGCCTACCAGTGTGACGTGACCAATGCAGCAGAAATTGTCACCGTACATAAACATGTCATCGGAACGATGGGTCCAGTCGATATCTTGGTGAATAACGCCGGGAAATCCGAGGCACATCCATTCATGAGTATTACCGATGAGATTTGGCAAGGAGATCTCGACCTAAAACTCTTTGCCGCCGTGCGTCTCGCCCGCCTCGTGATCCCTGACATGATCACCAAACGCTGGGGGCGAATTATTAATGTGTTGAACACAGCAGCAAAAGCCCCCCCACCCGGTTCCGCACCGACTTCAGTGAGTCGGGCGGCGGGAATGGCATTAACCAAGGTTCTAGCCGGCGAACTCGCGCCCCACAATATACTCGTGAACGCGTTACTCATTGGGCATATTAAGTCGGACCAGATTCAACGTGCCTACGATGCCAGCGATCGTTCGACTTCCATCGAACAATTCATAGCTGAGGCCGGTGAGCGTCTGCCGATGGGTCGTATGGGAGAGGCAAGTGAGGTTGCAGACGTGGCTTTATTTCTGGCGTCCGAAAGGGCGTCATACCTGACCGGTTGTGCAATCAATATGGATGGTGGGC
>JAKUTI010000151.1 GCA_022448765.1 Pseudomonadales bacterium | reverse complement strand
CCGCACGGGCTCAGCAACCTATATACGGGGTCGCCGATGAGCCTTAACTACCTTATGCTTCTCCGACACAGAGTCTCGGTTGAGGGGGAGTCAATTAGGAGCGTCGCGTGCTCGGACTAGCCCACAGCTGGGTATAACCATCAGCGGCATTTGAAGTCTCCTAATCTGTATCAAACGTGAACGCGGTCTTGATTGTTGCTCTGGGATCAACGGCCATCGCCTTTTTGATTCCCGTCATCATGTGGCGTTTCAGTGATAGAACGCCTAAATCCGATCTTGATCCGAAGGATTTCATTCGTGCGCGTGCGCTGCCATTCCAGGGAGACGGCCACATTCCCCAGGACCGCGATCGAAGCGTCGAGCAAGATACGTACGGGTTTCGTGCCGTCGTACTGCTTCTCTTCCGCGCCTGGCCCTTCGTCCGCCCACAACTGCTTGGGCAATGGCATACGCTGGGCCAAGGAACCAGCGACTCGGTGGCCGATAACGTCACTGGCGAAGGTTTCAGCCTTTTCTATGCGCCCTTTTTCGTTACAGCGATTGCGATTGCAGGTCCATTGCTCGGCTGGATCGATACAGCGCTTGTCTACCCTGACGGGCTGATCTACATAACCGTAGCAGGTGTCGTGATCGGGATTTGGCTCCTTGCGTCGCGCATCTTTACTGGAAGGACTGAAGCCCTCATCGCTATCTTTTTAGCACTGTGTGCATTTTTCAGCATGCTGCTCTGCATTCTTGTATTAGACGGCGCACTTCCAGTCGTTTACGGCGCGCTCATTACCGCCGCATGCGGGATGGCTTGGATGGTTCAGTTTCGCTTCCATTCAGGCCGAATACAAACGCGTATCCGTTTTAACTCCCACCTCAGTTACCTATATATCTTGGCGGGTGTCCAAGGATTCGTATCGCTACCGCTTGGATTGATCATTGCCGACCTCCTCGCCAATTCCCTGATGTTAGACAATTGTGTTCAACCCGAAGTTGCGACCTCCTGGTTTTTCTCTGCACCCGAAACAAGCTGCGAAGAAACCGACACCTTGAGCGGTGAACAACGCCACGATCTAAAGTGGCAGTGGGTGAAACTTAACCTACTCATTTGGGCAGTGAATCTGCCAATAGGCATGGTCGTGCCGTACTACACCGTCTGGATCATGCAACGAATTAATCAAGATCTACGCCTAGCCCTAGTGGAACGATGGCACCAACTCTCGTTGAACTATCACAGCGGCCATCGTACGGGCGATTCGATCTACCGAATCTATGCCGATAGCGCTCAGGTCACTAGCGTTATCGGTCGACTCGTCGGATTGATATTGATCTGCTGGTATTGGGTCTATGCGCTCTTCTTGCTCTCGTTTTTGAGCCCCATTATGGGAGCCATCGCGTTTTCGCTGCTCATTCCGGCCATCCTTCTGTCCCGATGGGGAATGCCCCGTATGCGAACACGAAGCCTGGTCTATCGGGCTGCAACCTCGGACGTCACATCCCGTATCCAGGAGGCGTTTGCATCCATCAAACTCATCAAGGCACATAACGCCGAAGAAAAAACTCAAGCGGAGATGGAGTCCGACTCCGTCGTCGCAATGAACGCCGCGTTTCAAGTCCGACGCTTGATTGCATTAGTCACCGTACTCATGTTCACCATCGCGTCGGCGTTTCTTCTGGGTGGCGAGTTTTTTGTCGCCATGAGCACGAATCTGGGAAACGACATCTTTGCCAAGGAGCTGATCGCGGCGATGGCATTCAGTTTTACCGTTTGGAATTTGACCGCGTTTAATTTCGCTCGCGGTAAATTCTTTGAAACCGTCGGCAATGTCCGCGCCTTCATGCGTAATTGGCTTTCTGCGCAAGACATGGCGATGGGCCTTAGTCGGGTATTCGATATTCTCGATATCGAACCCGATATCCAAGACGACCCCGACGCGATCGCCTTCACTAGTATTAGTAAGGAAATTCGTTTTCAGGAGGTGGGCTTCCGCTACGAAGAGAATCGTCCTGTACTCGAAGACGTGAGTTTTGTCGCCAAACCAGGGTCCGTAACAGCAATAATCGGACCCACCGGTTCCGGCAAAAGTACGGTGATGTCGCTGCTGCTTCGGCTTTACGATCCGTCTTCCGGCACCATCGCTATTGATGATCGTCCATTAAATCGATATCAAATCGCGTCGCTTAGAGCGAATGTCGCCATCGCGTTACAGGAAAACGTTCTCTTCGCAATGAGTGTTCGCGACAATATTCGATACGTTGCGCCCCAAGCTGACGACGCCCGGATAAGCGAGGCAGTGCGAATAGCGTGCATGGACGACTACGTAAACGGTCTACCAAACGGACTCGATACGGTCCTCGGTGACCGCGGCGGTAAATTGTCGACCGGGCAGCGTCAACGACTCTCGATTGCGCGAGCTGTTGTTCGCGATACTCCCATCTTAATACTTGACGAACCCACGGCATCTTTAGATGCCGCAACCGAACAACGCGTCATGGCAAATTTGTCGGAATGGGGGCGAGACCGCGCGATTTTCCTCATCACCCACCGGATTTCCACCATAAGGCGGGCCGACAATATTCTTTATCTCGATGACGGACGGATCATCGAAAGCGGCAATCATCAGGAATTGATGCAACACGAAGGTGGACGTTACCGGGCATTTGTTGAGGCAGAAACCAATCTGTCGCGAATCGGAGCGGATTAAACGTGGCCGAACCACCAACCCTAGAACGTGATCCCAGTAACCAGGAGGATATCTTCGGGTCTTACACAAGGATGGGCTTCCTCGAGACCATGCATGTGCTCGGGCGGGGATGGTTTTACGTCCGCTTCTTCAAGATCCGGTTTGCGATCAAATGGACGTTGACTCTACTTTCCCTGATGTTCCCCGTTTTTGTCCTCCCCTGGGGAACAAAAATCATCATCGATCACGTTGCGCTCGGTCGAGACATCATTGGCGATCCGGGCACGGGTTACCTTGGTTATCCGGCGTGGCTACATCCACTGTTAGCCGTTTTTCAAGGGATGTCGGCTTTCGAAATCATGGCGTGGATCGTTGCTATTTCCGTTCTTTTAGTCATTGTTTTTGGCGCTTACTCCGATGCCCAAAACGACACAACAGAAGCCGGATTGGAAGAAGGCATGGATACGGCCACCCAGCAAGATAACTTGACGCACGGCGGTCATAGTTTCTCGGGCGGCATCGTTGGTTATTACGAATACAAGATGAACTCCAGGTTGACGCAGTCCGTGAACCACCTGATTCGCGCCAAGCTGTTTGAACGAATAAAAGCGTTACCTGTCACCACACTCGACGATCAAAGGATCGGAGACACTATCTATCGAGTCATGTACGACGCGCCTTCGATTAATCAGATCTTTTATGAGGTGATTAACCGACCAACTCTATCTACCGCGGTCTTTAGCGCGGCGATGTACAACATGTGGAGTGCGTATCCTCACGTCCCTGCGGTGGTTTGGGCTGCAGCCGCTATCTTCCCCATGTTCATCTTAATCACCGGTCCTTTTTCGTCGGCCATAAGGCGCGTCCAGGAACGCAGCCGAATAGCGGGAGCATCCACAACCAGCACCATTGAAGAGGGCATGGATAACGTACTGGCCGTCCAGAGTCTCGGCGGCAATCAGAAAGAAAAACAACGTTTCGGAGGCGAGAGCAGTGAATCGTTCAAACGCTTTCGATTTACGGTGTTCGTCGACATTTTGTTGGGAAACGCGCAAGGCCTCGCTCACGCGCTCATGAACACGATCGTATTTCTAGTCATCATCGGGCCAATCATCGACGGGGTATTAACGCCGGGCGACTACGGCGCACTATTCTTCTATTTCGGTTGGATGAGGGGTCCGGCAGTCAGCTTCTCCACATTATGGATTCATCTACAACGTTACGCGCCAGGGATGCGTCGTGTTTTCGCCTTAATGGACCTCCCCCCGGAAGCAGAGATGGGGGATCGAGACCTGCCACCCATCGAAACGGGTATCGAAATACGAGGGGCAGGACTCGTTTATCCCGACGGCCGACGAGCGCTCGAAAACATCTCGCTAAAAGGAAAGATCGGCCAAATCGTTGCGTTCGTCGGGCCCACCGGCGCCGGCAAAACGAGCCTTGCCTACCTGATACCACGCTACCACGTTGCTACCGAAGGTGAAGTGTTGGTGGATGGCTATAACGTCGAAGAACTCACGATGACGAGCCTCCGCGAACAAATCGCCTACGTATTTCAGGAAACGCAATTGTTCTCAACGACTATTTTCGAAAACATCGCGTACAACAGTCCTGCAACAACCGTTGACGAGGTTGAAAGGGTGGCTCGGATCGCGGGGATACACGACTTTATCGCGTCGCTTCCCGATGGGTACCAAACCAAACTCGGGACGGCCGCAATCAGCAAACTTTCCGTCGGTCAGAAACAACGGATCTCTATTGCGCGTGGGCTATTGCGAGATTCCAAGATTCTCATTCTCGACGAACCGACATCGGCGCTCGATCCTGAGACCGAGCAGTATCTCGTCCAAGCACTGCACGAAGCTGCGAAAGATCGACTCGTCATCATCATCGCGCATCGGCTATCGACGATCGCTCAATCAAACCACATAGTCTTTCTCGACGAGGGACAAGTCCTTGAGCAAGGTAGCCCCGAAGAGCTGATGCAAAAAAGCGATGGCCACTACCGACGATTTGTCGAATTGCAAACAACCACGTGAGTACGCCTAATTCGAGAGATCGTAAGACGTTTGCGACATCGTCGCATACCTCATGCCGCCAAAATGCCCGAAGCCGCGCCAGCCTACCCGCGTGTCGATGATTCGGAAGTTACTGACTTGGAGTCTATCAATCGCTGCCGCGATCGCAGTTATCGGAGCAAGCTGGATCTATGCAGCCCTACGCGACATGAGCGGCGCCGAGTACTGGGAAACAAGTATCCAAGCCTTCGAAGCGAAGGATGTCGAATCTCTCCCCCCTGAAGGCGCGGTCCTGTTTGTTGGGAGTTCAAGTATCGTGTTTTGGCGCTCTCTTGAAAAAGACTTCGCCCCGATTCCCGTCATCAACCGTGGTTTTGGTGGTTCCCAAATGAACCACCTGAATTATTACCGCAACCGCATCGTCGATAAGTACAAACCGAAGATCATTGTCGTCTATGAAGGCGACAACGATCTTGCTGCTGGGCTAACGGCCGACGAGCTAATCGAAGACTACGAAGATTTCATTGACTACGCCCGTCGAAAGTTGCCCGGTACGAAAGTCTGTTTTATCGCGATCAAGCCGTCGGTGAGACGCGAGGCACTTTGGCCGACAATGCTAAAGGTCAACCGAGAAATGCAGCGACGAGCCGAAACAAGGGCCAACCTTTGCTTTTTTGATATTGGACCGCCAATGCTGAACGAAAAGGGTCGACCAAGACCCGAGCTTTTTGTATCCGATGGCCTGCATATGAACAGCGAAGGCTACAAGATTTGGGCCTCGACCATACGCTCAACTTTACTGGTCATGTGGACCGAACTTCAGCGAATCGAACACAGCGACCCTCACTGACGCGTGGCTCTTGAGAAAGGACGAGTTCGTGGGTGTGTGGCTCGAAACGGGTTGATATCAATACCCCCTCGCCTCAAAAAGTGTCCCTCGACCGACAACTTGGTGAAAGAAGCCACCTCCATCAAATCCCGATAAATACGCTCAACGACGTGTTCGTGAAAACCTGCGTATTCGCGATACGAAACCAGATACGTGAGCAGCGACTCGCGCTGAACCCCACCTCCCTCGTATGCGATGGCAATCGTTGCGTGGTCCGGTTGGCCTGTGACAGGACAGATGCTTCGAAATAGGTGTGAAAAAACCGACCCCGATCGAGCCTCACCTTCCGGTATAAGTATTGTCGTGTCGGGTTGAAAAGTTTCGATGCGGACTGCCAGTTGGTCAAGGCAATCCCCCGTTAATTCTTGGACCCCACTTTCGTTATCGATATTCATCAACAAAATGCCCACCGGCACTCCGCAGATTTCAGATACATCCGTCTTGAGTCGTTCGATCACTTCTTGTTCGTCAGCAAACGTCGTTTGGGCAAAGGAATTGAGGTAAAGCTTCAACGATTTGCTTTCGACCATATTCTTGGACTCGCAAGGAACCACGACGCGCAGTATCGCGGCGCAGGGACGATACTCATTCCCCAACCAACTAAACTCATAACAATTCCAAACATCTTCTCCTATGAAAGGATGGATGTTTTTCATTTCAACGGCGCGGCGCTGATCGTCACGAGAGATGGCTCTAAGGGCGTCGGGACTATATTCCGCCGCAAAGCCGACCCTGCGGCCCAACGGTAGGTCTTTTTTATCGCGATTCATGAAATCCGCCCGACGAATTGGCTAGATCGCAAATTCAAATCCGAACCAAAATTAGTTGGGGAAACAACGCTATCAAGGCGACTACGAACAATAAATAGTATAGATGCAGAGTAGACCACTGCGATTTTCTTGAGAGAATCTAGAAATGTCACGAAAAACAAGGAGACGAGATTGCCAGCAACGATGACCAAAGAGGAAGTCCACACCTTCTT
>JAKUTI010000150.1 GCA_022448765.1 Pseudomonadales bacterium | reverse complement strand
GAGTTACAGTTCCAGGATAGCCGTATCGCGGCCGAGTTATCCGGCAATGCCAGTGGTGGAAAAGATGTTGAACGAACTCAACGACGCGATGTGCCGACATCAGAAGAATCAGAGGACGAAGACGTCTAGTTTGAGTAAGCAAACTAGCAGCGTTAGAAATATCGTTAATCCTCGAGCGATTTGGCTTCTCACTTGCTTAAGGTTGTTAACCTTTTTCGGGCTGGGCAGTGGGTTTGTTGCGATAACTATCGCCGCTAGTTCTGAGGAAGTCGCGGTGCGCGAAATGGGAACGGCCGCGCTGCGCGTATTCTTGGATTGCGAGCGCGGCTGTGACACGGCGTTCATACGTGGCGAAATACCTTACATTAATTACATTCGAGATCGGCTTGATGCCCAAGTTCACTTGATGGTTACGCGGGAACGCAGTGGCTCGGGGCGTGAATACACGCTAATGTTCTACGGACTTGAAGCGTTCAGCGGATTCGATCAAAAACTTCGCTACTACACGAGTGATACGGATACAGACGACGAGCGGCGGCGTGGCCTTGCTCGCGTGATGAAATTGGGCCTGGTTCCTTATGTGATGCAAACGCCGGCGGGTGATTCACTGAAGGTTTCTTACGCCGGAGAGTCGTCTGAAACGCCGCGCTTGACATCTCTCGGGGTCCAGCCCGCCGACGATCCATGGAATTACTGGGTTTTCCGAAGTGAGGTCCGGGGCGAAATTGATCGGCAAGAACGGCGGGACCAGTCAGAGCTCCGAGGTTCCTTTTACGCGAGCCGTACCACGGAAAATTGGCGTATGGGTATGGGCACGTCGCACAATCGGACGGTTCGCAACTTCGAATTCGATAGTGGAACCAAGTTGAAAGACGTCAGTCGCTGGTCAAGCTTAAGCGGATGGGGAGTCAAGTCGTTGGGGGAACACTGGGGTATTGGGCTTGGTGCACGTCGTGACCAGTCAAGTTATCGGAATCTTGACCAGTTAGCTCGAGTGGCGGGTGCAATTGAATACAATGTCTATCCGTACTCCCAATATGCAGAGCGTTCCCTCACATTTGGCTACTACATGGGGGCAAGCCGCTTGGATTATGAAACGCAAACTGTTTTTGGTGAGCTTGAGGAATCGAGGGCCGACCAGGGACTGTTTATGGAATACGACATCGAGCAACGGTGGGGAGAAATCGGCGCCGACATTAAGCTGTCCCATTTCCTGGATGACACGGATTTGTACCGAATATCTATTAAAGGGGATATCGATTATCGGATCGTGCGTGGGCTCGATATAAACTTTTGGGCCGAAGCTTCGCTGGTTCGAGATCAAATATATCTCGCTGCTGGCGGGACCACGGACGAAGAAGTGCTTCTTGGGCGCCGTGCATTGGACACGGAATTTGAAACCAAGGTGGGGTTAAGCCTGAAATATACGTTTGGCTCGATCTACAATAATGCGGTAAATAATCGTTTGAGCGGCACGAGTTTTACGCGACTTTTTTGACCTACGACTATTCACCGGTGAGCGATGTGCTTCGACTGCAACCTGCGGCAGTAGTTGTTGAGGAGCCGGATGTTTCATCTCCAGGCGTCGATGACGTGAGCACGTGATATCGATTCGGCGCGAGGGGTCCAAACCGTTCGATGACACCATTTGTCCAACGAACGCGAATAAATTGCGGGGCTGAAACGTCTAGAGAGTTGAATGTAAGTCTGTGGTCATGGGAAGACGCGTAGCCGCCATCCGTTGCCACATATCGCACTTCGTTCGTATAGGCTTCCCGCCTTGCGCTCGCTCCGATGGCGTGGCGTTGGTATTGGTTATCGATTAGTTCGATGCCAAGCCAATTAGAAGATGGGGCATCGTTGCGGTATAGCTTCGCGGGACCGTTGTTGTTTGCGACGACAATGTCCGTATCTCCATCGTTATCAAGGTCACCAAAGGCGGCACCGCGACTAACGTCCATTGCGGAAAAAGCGTCTTCGGAGACAACTTCATAGAAGATCCCCTGACCGTCGTTACGCCAGACCTGATTGCGTTGACGAAGCGGCGGTTCCAATCCCTCTCGGCGCTGCGATTCGATGATCGTGACGGCACCGTTCGCGCTAAATAGATCAAGGTCACCATCCCTATCCATGTCTATCCACCCGGTGCCAAAGCCCGTAAAAGGAATGCTGGATGTGGCGAGACCCGAGACGCTCGATTGGTCGTCGAACCAACCGCAACCGTCGTTGACATAGAGCGTGTTGCTCTCTTTTACGTCATGCGTAAGAAATAGGTCTGGGTCGCCGTCTTGGTCGTAATCGGATACTGCCACGCCCATGCTGGCCTCGGCGATGCCGTAGATATTGAGAGCTGCGCCGGATAATAAGCCGCCGTCTACAAAACGGCCGCCGCTTTGGTTAAACCATAGAAAATTCTCACCGGCGTCGTTTGCGACGTAGAAATCGATTTGTCCATCGCCGTTAAAGTCCCTAGCAGAAACGCCCATGCCACGTCTTGGCGGTTGCCCTATTCCGGACGATTCAGTCGCGTTTTCGAAGCGACCATTACCCAAGTTTCGATAGAGGTGATCCTTCGACGGCGGGTAATTTTGTGGTCCGCAGTAAGTCAACCTGGACGAATAATTCCGGCACGCTTTGTGCTCTTCGAGTACAAGGTCGAGATAATTGACGACATAAAGATCGAGTAACCCGTCGGCGTCTATGTCGGCAAAGCTGGCACCAATTGACCATGCGTCACCTTCAAGACCGGCTTGCTTTGTGATATCGACGAATTTTCCACCGCCTACATTTTCATAAAGCTGGTTCGCACCAAAATTTGCGAGAAATACGTCGGTGTCGCCGTCGTTATCGATGTCGGCGGTGGCAATACCCATGCCATAGCCTGTCGCTCGAACACCCGAAATCTCCGTGACGTCCTCAAAGCGTAGGGTTTCGCTGGTACTCACGTTCCGAAATAGACGATCGCCTGGTTTGGCTAATCGCGTCGCACGCAGTGGTCCGCCTTGCACAGCCCAGATATCCATACGACCGTCGTTATCGAAATCTAGAATACCGACCCCTGCGCCCACGATTTCGACGGTCCATAGTTCGTTTTCATTACCGTTCTCGTGCACGAAATGGAACCCGACCTCGCTTGCGACCTCCAGAAATTCCGCGCGGTACGTTGGCGCGTACACTACCGAGATCAGCAAGATCGTGTAAGTAAATAATGGCGACTTCAAGGATGTATCACGGCGTAACTGATTTTGTCGGGTCGACCCGAACGGTGTGGATTCTGAAGAGTCCGATATCGGGCCCCACATTCATCACTAATCGAATATTACTCGTCGCCATGTGTCGAGCAAGAAAAGCTAGAGCTACTGGCGAAGTGCATGTCCTTCTCCCTCGCGTAACTGGACAGTATGCCCTGCCTCGAATTCGCCAAACACTTCGGTCTCGCCGCTCGGCCACAGCACCTCGACGTCCCGGATCCGTAGCTGATTATTCAAACCAAAGTGGACGCGGGGATCATTGGAATCAAGATAACTGCCTTCGGGCTGGACCCGACGGTTGATTTTGTTAGCTCCGACGATGGCGGTGACTAAGGCCCCATACGCATCGCGCCCCTCGCGCAATAAAACCTTGAATCGTATCCAATTACCGCGTTTCGGGACGCGATTCATGAGCAGGTAAGCCGGACCGTCACGATTCACCACGAGCAAGTCAAGACCGCCATCATTATCCACGTCGCCGACTGCGGTACCGCGACTGCTATGGATTAGTGCTTGTTTCGTCCCTCCCTTAGGGTCGATTTCCACGAATTTGCCGTTGGCAGTGCCCCGGAAAAGCACATTAGGTTCGGCCCGAAGGTCGTTCGTGTACGCAGTAGACGGATCGACTCGACCGTTTGCCTCGTATAAATCGAGTCTTCCGTCGTTATCGAAGTCGGTGAGGGTGACGCCCCATCGGGTATAACGACGGCTGGACGACGCAAGGCCAAGAGCAGAGGTGGCATCAACAAAGTAGTCTCCCTCGTTGCGGAAAAAGGAGTCCGTCTGTCCCTGGAGATTGACGACTAATAGATCGACATCGCCGTCGTCATCGATGTCCCCTGATGCCACTCCCATGCCAGCTTTGGCCACGCCATATTCGTCTACCGCAACGCCTCGAAGCATGGCCTCTTCGTCGAACTGAAAAGAGCCCCGGTTGAGCCACAGTTGGTTCACCATCATGTCGTTCGCGACGAAAATGTCGATATTGCCGTCGCGGTCGAAGTCACCGGTGACGACGCCAAATCCGTTTCCGAAAGCACGATTTAGACCGACCTCTAGGCTAATGTCGGTAAAACTGCCGTCGCCATTGTTGCGGAAAAGACGGTCGACTGCGGCAGATTGATAGTTTTGCGGAGGGCAATACGTTGGTACGCCACTAATGAAGCATTGGAGTTCGGTCACCTCACTCCAATTGATGTAATTGGCGTGAAATAAATCGAGATCTCGATCCCCGTCGAGGTCGACGAATGCGGCGGCGGTACCCCAGCCGGGGTCGCCAACTCCGGCCTGGATCGACACATCTTCGAAATTTCCATGACCATCGTTACGGTATAGCACGTTGGGGCCGACGTTAGTGACGAAGAGATCGACATCACCATCGTTGTCGTAATCGCCGACCGCGACACCCATGCCATAACCTTGATCACCGGCGCCGTTAGCGTTTTCTGCCTCCTCAAAAAATCCGTCGCCTCGATTGATGTACAGGCGGTTGGCGAGGCGTTCAACTCCTGGTTCGAGGTCGTAGAGACTACCGCTTTGCACTAGATAGGCATCGAGGTCGCCGTCGCCATCGAAGTCGGCCAGTGCCGCCCCGCTTCCCACGATTTCGGGGAGCAAGTGTCGGCCGGTAAATCCAGTTTGATGCTGGAATGTGATTCCTCTGATGACGGCTTCTTCGCTGAACCAGGCATCGCTGCTGCCGTCGACAGTTACCGTGGTTTGTTCTGAACAGGCTGCCAACACGAGTGTCAGGAGCGTTGTTAAGCCTAGATGGACTGATTGATGGGCGGATGACAACTGATTGCGAACGGCGGTGGTTGCCATTGGATCTTCTAGCCTTTAGGCCTCAGCCAGAATGCTTAGCCGCGTCCGTGCCGACGCGAGTTCTTCTGAATGAGTTCCTAGTTTTTCGGCCCAATCTAGGGCTTTTCTCGCCTCATCGAACCGGTTGGCTTCTGCAAGGCAGCGGCCGATGTAGATATGACCCATGGTGAACGAGACGTCGATTTCCACGGCGCGCTGAAAGTAACGGATGGCGGCTTGCCAATTTTCGCGCGCGCCCTCGATAAGCCCGCTAGTATGGAGTGCAGCGACGGGATCATTGACCCCATGGTTGATGGCTTCCTCGAGAGAAGTAAGGGCTTCGTCGTATTGGCCCTTTTGCATCAACATGCGCCCCAGCTGTTCATGGCCTTCGGCTTGATTCGGGTTAATTTCTATCGCTTGTTTGAGGTGTCGTAGGGCGTCGTCGATTTTTCCCTGCTCGCGGTATAACCCTGCAACATTGACATGAAAGTAGTAATACTTGGGATGCAGTTCGAAGCCTTCGAGGATGATTCCGAGTGCTTTCTCGGGATTGCCGGTCCGTAAATACGCGAGACTTAAGTGGCTAAGCAGCGCTGGGTCGTTTGGGCGAATGTCGCGAAGTTTCTCCAACATCACTAACGCCTCCGCGTAAGCGCCAGCCTTGAGCGCGTTTTCGGCATGGATAAGGCGTCCGCCGAAACCGCCAATGTAGTCGACCTTTTGGCTTTGGATGGGATCACGCCATCGAAGCGGTTCGTCTCGTCGACCACGAGCGAAAGCTATCTGCGCGTCCTCGGTGCGGCCAAGGGCCCGATACGCTCCGCCCAACATTCGATATAGATGTGGATGCCGCATGGCATCGCTCAGGGGTTCGAGTAACTTGATGGCATCTGCGGGATGTCCCTGCAGCAACAGCACCCTCGCCGTACCAGCGATTGCGGGTGATCCTGCGCCTAACCGACCAGCTTCTGCGTAGGCATTTTTCGCGTCGTCGAGGCGCTCAAGGTCAACGAACCATGCGCCTTTCAGTAGCCATGCGGGCACATATGCTGGATCTAGCTTGAGAGCTCGTTCCATGGCAACAATGGCGTTTTCTGGTTCATTTCTTTTGGCGAAGAGCATGGCTTGGAAGTATGGCCATTCAAATGAGTCCGGCTCGAGCGCTTCGGCTTGCGCGTAGGTGGTCAACGCGGCGTCTGGAAATCCATTCACGTCATAAGTCATGGCCAACTGGCCTCGTGTCGCTCCCGAACGTGGCGATGATTTGGCGGCCTTCAACGCGGCAGACAACAGTTTTTCGAGATCTACGTCGATGTCCTTGGTTTCAACGGTCGCAAATTGATCGGAACATGCGACGAGGAAAAACCCAACACAGACGGCGAGTGCTTTTAAGCCGAGTACGATCGGGGGCCGTGGTGACGTGTAAACCAAGGTTGCTGAAAGAAACGATCTCTTGATGCGCAGTAGTTGCGTGTGTCTTTCTCGGGGCTTGGCTCGCACGATCTTTGCAGGTTAGTTGCTGTAGTTATCTGGGTTTCAGCGATTTAGCGATACGA
>JAKUTI010000015.1 GCA_022448765.1 Pseudomonadales bacterium | reverse complement strand
ACACTAACGCAAGGGCAACCACGGGTACGCCAGATCACGATGTTAGCGGATACCGATGAACTTGGTGTTCTCGAGATCGCTGCTGCGATACAACGTAACAGCGAGCATCCGCTGGCCAAGGCGTTGTGCGCGGCGGCCGATGAGCGCGGTATTTCGGTACGGTCAAGCGAGGGATTTGTTAACCGCGTCGGCCAAGGCGTGGAAGGTCTGGTCGCGGGGACTCATTACCTGTGCGGTAACGAGGCCATGGTTCGTGAAGCCGGACTCGTCGTTCCTTTGCTGCAAGATTTGAATGAAACGGACACAAAGGTCTGGCTTGCGGACTCGACGCAAGTAATGGGTGTTTTTTCGATCCACGATGCGCTAAGGATCGAAGCCGCCGAGGCCGTTGAGCAGTTGGAACGAATGGGTATTAAATCGGTGATTGTTTCGGGGGATGCTCAAGCCGTCGTCGACTCCGTTGCCAATGAGGTGGGAATTGTTGAGGCGCATGGAGGTGTTTCCCCTGAAGGCAAGGCACAAATACTTTCTGACTGGATTCGTGGAGGAATGCCGGCGGGTATGGTGGGTGATGGCGTGAACGATAGCCCCGCGTTAGCGGTTGCGAGCGTGGGTTTTGCGATGGGTTCGGGAACTGACGTTGCCATGGAAACAGCGGCAATCACGCTGATGCGTCCGGACCCGCGTTTGGTCCCCGGGGCGATAGATGCGAGTCGGCGCACGTTTCGAAAAATCAAACAAAATCTTTTCTGGGCATTTGTTTACAACATTGTGGCAATGCCCCTCGCGATGGCTGGAGCACTGACCCCGACAATAGCTGGTGCGGCGATGGCGTTGTCAAGTGTTAGCGTTGTTGCTAACTCCCTCTTGTTGCGTTCGTGGCGGCCGAACGCATGAGGTGTAGCGGTTGATTCATCGTCATTGGACTTAGATTCGGATAATTACGTAGACTCCCAGGCCCGTTTCAAAGGTTACGAGTGTGTCTGTTCAACAACGTGATGCTGCCATTGTGGGTATCCACGAGTTTCCGTCTCGTGATGTCGAGGGAGAACTTTCTCCACTTCACATTAAGGCGGAAAGTGCGAGTAAAGCGCTCGCCGATGCCGGTCTTACTTGGTCCGACGTGGACGGAATTTATGATGCGGCCGAAGGAGGTGCCAGCGGGCTGACCATCGCCGAATATTTCGGATTAAGTCCGACGGTTATTGATACCACCAACGTTGGTGGAAGCTCGTATCAATTTCACGCAGCGCATGCGCGCCGCGCCATCGCTTCGGGTAAAGCTCGCGTCGCCTTGTTGACTTATGGCTCGACTGCGCACAGCAGCGTCTCTCGTATTGGCACTGGGGGACGAGGCATGGGAGTTTATCCTGCCGATAATCTTGAATCGTTCGCCGGATTAACCCTGATCGCTAATTATGCGATGTGCGCGCATCGACACATGTTTGAATTTGGTACGACCAGCGAACAGTTGGCTGAGATATCTGTGGCGACGCGTTGCCACGCGATGCGCAACCCCGATGCCGTTCGCGCGATGGAAGATTTGGAATTCCTTGATATCCGGGAAACAACGATTGATGACGTCGTGAATTCTCGAATGATCGCTGACCCATTACACCTCTTGGAGTGCTGCATGATTTCAGATGGAGGTGGCGCCGTGGTTATCGCCGCGCCGGAGGTAGCTCGCGATTGCCGTCATAAACCGGTATGGATCTTAGGGACAGGCGAAGCCACCAAGTACCCCGTGGGGGGTTCGGACATCACCTCGAGCGCGGCGGTCCAATCGGGTCCTATTGGTTTTGGCGAAGCGGGTGTTGGTCCGGACGAAATGGATATCGCTATGATCTACGACTCGTTCAGCATCACGGTTCTCACTATTCTCGAAGATTTGGGTTTCTGTCCGAAGGGCGAGGGTGGTCGGTGGGTTGAAGGTGGCCGGCTTCGTTTCGATCGTCCCAGCGAGGGTCCCGCCCTAAATACCGACGGTGGTGGTCTATCCTCGAATCACCCTGGTATGCGTGGGATTTTCTTACTCATCGAGGCAACGCGGCAGCTACGTGGTGAAAGTACAGCCCAAGTTGAGGGGGCGAAACTTGCCGTGGCGCACGGCAATGGTGGGATGCTGGGTAGTCGGCACAGCGCTGGAACCGTGATCTTGGGAGGCGATTAACATGGCTGAACCGACACGGCCTTTGCCCAACTTCGAAGAATCTGACACGGCCCCATTTTGGGAAGGGACTATGGATCGCCGTCTTCGTTTTCAGCGTTGCAGCGACTGCGACACGGTTATTTTCCACCCTCGGCGCCATTGCGTTGGTTGCTTGGGTCGCGATCTCACGTGGCACGATGCAAGTGGGCGGGGCACGGTCTACAGTTACAGCATTGTTCGTCAAAGCTACCACCCGTTCTTTCGCCAACACGTCCCTTACGTGGTTGCTTGGGTTGATTTGGATGAAGGACCACGGCTGTTGTCCAACGTCGTTGGCATCGAGGATCCATCGAGCGAGGTGCACTGTGGCATGCCGGTTCGGGTCGAATGGGAACCACACGGCGACTACGCCATCCCACTTTTTCGACCGTTATAGAATAAATCTCGCGCAGCGAATTTCTAACGCTGTCGCCAAACGGCCGGGTCGGTTTCGGTTAGGCCGAAGACCTGCCACCGAGGCAATCGGGTCCCGGTCGTATCTAGGGTAAGACCACTACCAGGATTGGTCTGGAGGGCCTGCTCGATTCCCCACCGGGAGATGTTTTGGACACCGCGCATGGTTGCCATGTCATCGAGCGAGTAAAACCCTGCGTCGGCTGTCTCGACGCCATCGTAACGTGGTTCTCCGGCGACATATTCGAGACGGAAAATCATGTAGATATTCGAGCTGGGGCCGCCCAGCATGTGACGGAAGGCAACGACGTCGATGACTTTGGCCGCGACTCCAGCTTCTTCTTCGATTTCGCGCTCGACGGCGAGTGAGAGTAGTTCGTCGTTTTCGACGTATCCACCTGGCAACTGCCAGGTGCCAGCAAAGGGTTCCTGTCCACGTTGGATCAGAAGGGCCTTATGTGTGCCCGCTTCTTCGCGCAAGACCACGCCGGAACAGCCAATAGAAAAATCCCCAAAATGGACAAATCCGCAGTCGTTATCGGGGCACGCTTGACGGTCCCGGCCACCATCAAACACATCGGTAAGTGGTGAGGCGCAGCGCGGGCAAAAATTGATCTTCGACACGAGGAAATCTTTGTTTGGGCCGTTACGTCTTAAACGAAACGGCGTTGAACTCGCCGGCATTTAAGGCTTCTACGAGCTCCATTTCCGACTCGACAGGGTTCGTGAATTTGGTTGCGCAACGGCCAACATGACTGACGATGTGAGAATCACTTCCACCAATGCCTAGGTACGATTGTTGTGCGGCCATCGATTGGGCAATCTCATCCTCGTTGTTGCGACTTCCACCGTTAAGCGTCTCCACGATACGGACCCCCTTTGGAATACCGTACTCCCCCAAATGCGCGCTCATACCGACACGGGGCCTGCCTGGATGACATGGTACTGGAACCGCCCCGAGGCCTTCGCACTTTTCGATGACTTCGACTAAGGGCAAGCCAATGCTCGAGAAATTGAACTGCTTGGTCAGCGCTTCGGTGACGCCGAAAACAAGCACGTGTCCGTATTCGGTCTCAACTTCGGCGCCTTTCAAAATGACCAGATCGAATTCTTTGGCAAGTGGTGTGTAATCGGATTCAAAATCAAATTGTCGGTGCTCGGTCAGCACGAATCCGTCGATAGGAATGTCGCGAGTCTTGATCCACTGGCAGTAGTTTTGGACTTTGGCTCGACCGTCGTCCGATTTGATGGAATGCGTGTGTAGATCGATGATCATGCTGATTCCTTCATCTGTTCGCGAGTTGCTTCCATGCCGCTTCAACTTGTCGTTCAAGAGTTGTTTCGTTTTTAGAATTGTCGATGACAAGATCGGCTTTGGTCGCGCGTTGTTCGTTACTTAACTGACTATTGACCCGAGCTTCGATAGCTGCTCGATTTGCACCATCGCGTTTCATGGCGCGCTCGATGGCGACTTCGGGATCGACCACAACGACCCAGATTTCGTCGGCGATGTCTTCCCAACCGGCCTCGAGCAAAACGGCTGCTTCTAACACGATGATCGCAACCGGGTTTTCGCTACCGATTCTACGGATCTCCAGTTCGGCTAATCGCCGTATTTCGGGCCAGACAATGTCGGTGAGACGTTCTAATGCGTTGTCGTCGCCAAATACTTTGCCACCGAGTGCGCGCCGATCGATGCTGCCGTCGTCAGCGACGATATCGTTGCCAAAGGTCTCGACCACCGCTTCGAACGCTGACGTGCCGGGGTTGTACGCGCGGTGACCGAGGACATCTGCGTCGATGACGTGCGCGCCAAGTTCTCCCAGCAGCGATGCCGCTGTGGACTTTCCGGACGCAATCCCCCCTGTGAGGCCTACCACTCGCAACAGCTTAGTCCCTTTCGCAAACCGGCCATCATAGCTATTTCGTCATGGTCACTCTAGCATCTCAGTTGTGGCAAAGATTACGTTTGTGCAGCCAGATGGTAGCCGACAGGTTGTCAAAGCAACGGCCGGCGAGTCCGTCATGGATTGCGCGGTCGACAATGGGGTGCCGGGCATCACAGCTCAATGCGGTGGTGGTTGCACCTGTTCGACGTGTCATTGCTATATCGAAGAATCGTGGTTCGTGCGCTCGGGCCCATTGGATCCCGACGAAAAAGATATTCTGGAATTTGTCCCGGACCGTCGATGCACCAGCCGTTTAACCTGCCAAGTGAAGGTCTGCGATCGTCTGGACGGCATGATCGTTCACGTCCCAACTTCGAGTCTAATTTAGTCGATGGGATACGGATCTGCGGTCGAAGAGACCAGAGTTTCGCGTGCTATAAACCGGAAAAACTCCTAATGCGGTCGAGGTTACGGCTTGTCGATATAAGTCGAAGTCCGCTGGCTAATGCGACCAATGCAACGCCGATGGCCATGCCGACCCAGAATCCGTACACACCATACTTACCGAAGCCCAAATAGGCAGCGAGTGGCAATGCGATCACCCAATAACCAATCAACGAAAAGATCATCGGTGCGCGGGTGTCCTTGTATCCTCGCAATGCGCCAATGACGGTGCCCTGCGTCGCATCTGCGATTTGATAGACAGCGATGATTAGGATTAGGGCCGCGGCCATGGCCAAAACATCGGCGTCTTTTGAATAGAGCGTGACGACGTCGTGCCGAAACACGACAAGCAGTAAACTCACCAATAGTGCATAGCCGACAGCGAGTTTCATCGCCGTCGCGCTTACCCCTCGAGCATCTTCATGATCCCCCGCACCTACCTTAAACCCAATCCGAATACTGGCCGCTGCGCCGATTGCCATGGGGATGACAAACGTAGCCCAACTGATATTCCCGGCGATACTGTGAGCAGCTAGGGGAACGACGCCGAGGGTACCGACCATGAACCCGATGACGGAAAAAATCGCCATCGCAACGAACGACGATAGGCCGATGGGAAGGCCGATACGGAAAATGTTGGCAATGGTCGCTATATCCGGGCGATCGAATCGAGTGGTCACGCCTGTTCGGCGAAAATGCGGGCGAAAGAGTTGAGCAGCCATAAACAGTAGCTCGAGCCACATAACAATGGCCGTCGCGTATCCACAGCCGACGCCTCCCAGTTCCGGTGCACCGAATCGACCGTAGATAAAGGCATAGTTCAACAACGCGTTGATGACGAGCGCAAACGCGACGATGACCATGGGAGACACCACGTGTCCCAGGCCCTCTGATGTATATCTGAGGGTAACGTACACGAACGCGGATGGGATCCCCCATGCGGCGGCATTCAGGTATTGATCGGCAATCTCGATCGCGTCTCGATCGATGGCCATCCATTGAAACGTTGTCCCGGCTTGGGTGATGACGACGACGGCGACAAACGACGCACCTAGTGCAATCCATATCCCTTGGCGTAACAAGGTGCCGATTTCGTTGACTCGACCGGCTCCTCTCAATTGAGCGGTGATTGGTGTCAGTGCCATGGTGATGCCAGTGGTCAACATAAAAATGGGCCACAAAATGTTGCCCCCGAGCGCGACGCCGGCGAGGTCGGTGGCGGAGTAATGGCCCGCCATGGCGGTGTCGGTAAATCCCATGCCCATGATGAAGAACTGAGTTAGTGCCATGGGAGCCGCCAGCTTGACGAGCGACCGGCTTTCAGTAATGAATCGGCTCATGGACAAAACTGTATTTCCTGAAGCGTACTTCCACCGAGCTGACGAGAGCCCGGATGGAAACTTTTATTCTGCGCCACGCTTCGTCGCCCACGTTGATCCGGAGACGATTGAAGCGTTGACTGAATTCTATCGGGAATTCGTTCCGTTGAAAGCCGACGTGCTTGATCTCATGAGTTCCTGGATTTCGCATCTACCCAAGGATCAAACACTCGGAAGAGTCGCTGGTCTAGGCATGAACGCAGAGGAGCTGGCTGCTAACGCGGCGCTAACCGAATATGTGGTTCGCGACCTAAATCGTCATCACGAACTGCCGTATGCAAAGGGTTCCTTTGACCGAGTGCTCATTAGTGTGTCGATCCAATACCTGATTAATCCCGTTGAAGTGCTATCGTCCACACGCTCGGTTATGCGTCCGAAGGGTCAAATAGCGATCGCAATGTCCCACCGCTGCTTTCCGACTAAAGCCATCGCGGCGTTCCATTCGCTTGCTCCGAAAGAGCGGTTGGAATTGGTATCAGCGTTTCTTTACGAAGCGGGTTTTGAAGGGATTGAGTTTGTCGATCGATCGCCTGCAACGGGGGATCCGCTATGGATACTCACGGCTACGTCTCCTTCGACGTCGAGCAGTTAAAGTAAGCGGTTAGTTGGGGGATCCGATGGCATGTTGTTGAATGCTCCGATCGCGGTATTCAGTCCCGTATTCGTAATGCCCTGAGGACGTTAAACGTATTACAACGACGTTGGCCCCGCGGTTTTCCCAAAACCACCCGTGATTGCCGGTAAAAGGCGCGACAAACGTCCCCGAAGAAAAGCGTCTCCGACCGGTCTCATAAAAACTGGCCTCTCCAGGCTTGGCGTTGTCGGCTTCGCCGTGAAAGTCAAACAAAACCTCGCCTGACGCTTCCCATGAATAGACCATGCCCGCACCCGATTCGAGTCGGTACTTAAATTCCATCGATTCGAACGGACTCAGCGGAATATCGATGTCGTGAATTAGGTAATTTTTTGTTTGCGGTCTTGAACTTACGAGTTCTGAGTCGGTGGCGTATAGATCAAGAAGGCCGAGTCGTTTCCCTGTGCCGAAGGGATCGATACCAAACTCCGCGGGCAGAACCGCGACGATCAGCACTAGTACCGCGATCGAAAATGAAACACCGGTGGCGATGAAAATGGTTTTGGTGGTCGGTTCAGAGGTCACGTCGATACCGAGTATTGCAGCAGATGAAATCCGGCCAGCATAAATCCGCTGACCATAAGCGCGCTATTTGCAAAAAAACTAATCCGGTCGAAACCTGGGCGTAAACGCCAAAGGACGAGAACGCCCATCACGCAAACCAAGGCTGCCAGTTGCCCCAACTCGACGCCAACGTTGAAACAGATCAGATTGATCAGGCCACCGTTTTCGGTCGAGATTAGCCCTTGAAGTTTGGTTGCAAGCCCGAGTCCATGGAACAGCCCGAAAACGAACACCGCGATTCTGGTATCGGGCGCCCAGCGCCCGAGTAACTTTATCCCACCGAGGTTCTCGAACCCTTTGTATACGACCGAAAAGCCGATAATGGCATCTACGATCGAGGCGCTAACGATCCAATTGGCCAGCACACCAAAAAGCAAGGTAATGCTATGGCCAACTGTAAAGAGGGAAGCGTAAATCGCGATATCCCTGGCACGGCGAAGAAAAAACATCACGCCCGTTAGAAAAAGAATGTGGTCGATCCCGGTAAACATATGTTTGGCGCCGAGGTACGTAAAGACCGTCGGAGCCGTCCCTTCAATCGATTGGACGTAATTGGCGTTCGCCTGGGAGAGGTCGTGCGTGGACGCCAATATCGCGCAGCTGAGGATAATCAGCCCAAGAAACGCTCTACTGATCGTTTTCGACCCAGTAGCGTTGATGGCACGCAACACACACGTTATACAATTGACCGCCGAGATCGAAAATTGCATCGGCGTCTTGTTGTTCGGCTGCGGTCATAATGGACGCGCCAGTTGACACGAGTCCATGCGAAATTTCTTGCCAGTCGTCGCCGTCCATCGTCCGTCCAGGCATGAGTAACAGATTGCCAGACTCGCTAATCACGGCGGCTGCGTGTTGGACCCTGAACCAACCTTCCTCAGTAGTTGGCGCGAGGTCCTCGACCCCTTCGAGCGTCGCGATGGTACCGGCTGAATCCCAGATGGTATCGGCAGCGGGCTCGAGCACATAGTGCATTAGCTGCTCGACATCCAGAGACGATTGGAAGCTGACGATCGGATCAGTCTCGGACTCGCTACAGCCGACTATTGCCGACAGCGCAAGCCCGAGAGTCAGTTGACGAACGTACAATTATCGCGAACGTTCGCGTGGATCTGCACCATCGCGAGGCGCCCCCGTCCCGGAGGATCCCAGAAACAGAGTGGTTCCATCCGAGTAGGTGATGTTTCGGCCGTTGGCCCGATTGGAGCGGTCTTTCGATTGGTACCCGTCAACGACTAGGTAGATACCGGGTTTCAGGGAATCGCGGTTGATTCCTCGCCGTAAGAGCGTGTTGGGAGTGCCGCCTTCGACCATCCATGATTCGGTCGTCCCGTCCTCCATTTCCCGAGCAATATGGATCCACGCGTGCGGATTTACCCATTCGACCTTGATTACTTCACCTTTAATGAGGAGCGGACGATTGGGGTCGAATTCCGCGCCAAAGGCATGATGCGCTTGTGCGCTCGCAACGGGCAAGAGCAATGCAAATAAGGCAATGGTTAGATTCTGTTTTTTCACAATCATTCTCCTCCTTGCGCGACAATCGCGTCGGCTTCCAGGATCCTCGCGCCACGAAGAATATTGCCGAGTGCATAGTTGCCTTCGTGACAAGCATATTCGTAGAGTCGTTCGTCTGTTGCAGGCCAAGAATATTGGCCGCTCCACGGTTGAGTCCAGACCGTTGGGTCTTCCACCGTGAAGTCGTAAAGCAGCGTACTTTCGTCGGTTCGTGTGAAGCGTTCGACGACGTGAAGGTTGCGGGTTGCTCCGCCGAGACCGGGTCGGTCGGAGAAGTTCGTTGTGTCGATAACGAGTGTGTCGCCTTCCCAGTACCCGATGGAATCGCCCATCCACTTTCGGACATCAGGTGCTACATGCTCACTGTTCATTCGCACGATACGGGCGTCGTGGTTCATCTCGATGAGGATCATGACGGTATCGGCGGTTTGCACGATGCGCTTGGTGTTGTTGTATAGCGCAGGTAGCATCGGCGGTCCTGAGGTCGATGAGAAACCCAACAAGCAGCGTTCCGCTAAAGGACGGAGCTCGGGGTCATCGTATGGGCCGGGTCCTTCGTTTTCGAGCCACCAGGCTGTTCCGTCGTTTCCCCGATAGTTGCGGTATTGACGCACCATTCGATTTCTCGATTCTTCGGTTCTTGGCGGATACCGACCGTTTTCCGGTTCGTAGATGATCGAAGTCGGTATCTTGTTGCCGAGCGACGTGGTGCCGTCTCGTGGAATCCAAAATACGTTGTAACCACCAACATTGCCCGCAGCTCCTGGTGAACCGTCGCCACCTTCGGGCGGCGCTTCTCGATTAGGATCGCTTGATGTTCTGCCTTGCAAGAACGATTGCGTCGCTCGTGCATACCGATCGGCCTGTTCTTCGGTCATGTACCGGTTGTCGCCAAAGATACGATTCCGTTGCATCGACGTTGAGGTTCCCACATTGTAGGTACCGCTCATGTCGGGTTTACCATCGGCTGTTCGCGGAATCTCAGCCGTCGCGAACGAGCCGGCTAGTAGGGTCGCCAGCACGAGTCCTAGTGAGGTGTTTGCATGGGTATTCATATCATTCGTCCAGTGGGTATCGACGCCATTCGCCATACATTAGCTCTTCGACGAACTCGACACATTTAAAATCCATCAGCCGTGCGCTTGGTTCCATGCGACGGTACAACGGCATGGCAATCGTCCAGGGTTCGGTGAATGTTTCCGGGTCTTCGATCGTCGCTTCGTAGTGCAGATGATTCGGACCGGTTGGGGTCCAACGCTCCGTTACTTTGATTGCGCCGGAATGGTGGTTCCCAGCGCGGTCAAACCATGAACTATCGAGCTGTCCGGTGACTTCTATGACCAAGGTATCGCCGTCCCAGTGGCCGTCGGACTGTCCCATCCAAGAGTCAACGGGCGCTGGGACATCGTTGTCAAAATAAACGTCCCGAACCGCACCCGCGTATTCGTAAGCAATGAAGACAGCATTCTTGTTCTGAATGATTTGAAAAGGATAAGGCATGTAGTTTGCGCGCGGGACACCGGGTAAATAGCATTTAATCTCGGGGTCTCTATCGAGCCATTGCGCCGCGTTTTCTCTTTTCCTCTCGAGCGCTTCAGGCGTGTACGGAATGCCCGACGTTGATGGCGAGCCGTCGGCGTCAACCAATATCCCCATTCCGCCGGGAACAGCGCCCACGGCACCCAGCTTAACGACTGCGGCGGCGGGCACCGGACCGTGCGGACCCTCTCTGAGTGCCATAGCCGGGCGTGCCATGTGCCGCTCAATGTCGTAGTTGGCTGTGTTCAACGCTTGCCATATCCCATTGATATCGGGTTGGTCAGAACCGGCCAAACGAGGAGCTGAGTAGTTGTTCCCGAACGACTGGCCGGTTGCCAAGATGAATGTGGCGCATACGACGCCTGAGATGAATGCTCGCACGTGGTATTTCCTGAATGCTTCCCTTGAGACTACCAGATTTGTCAGTCGATATAAGTGGGTAGTTTGTTGCAATATCGAGTGGTACCGGTGGATTCCAACTCCTCCTCATGCAGAGCATCGCGATTGGATTATCATCTTTAGATGAGTAAACCTCCTCAACTCGTGGATGATTCTGACGCGGTGTCGGGTCCGCTGAACGACCTGGGTTGGGTCAACGTAGACCCCAATGCCCCCGACTTGGTTGAGCTTCGTGAATACCTACTCGCGAATAACGGCATTAAAGGTCTCGAGATATTGTCACCCGATCAAGTCGAACGGGCGGTGCATATTTTTTACCGCGACGGCTTCGTCGTGGTCCGCGATGTACTTTCTGATGATCAGTTAACGTTTATTCGCCAAGGCTGCGATGAGGTCATCCGAGAGATTCTGGCACGCGATGCGCATCGGTTGGGCAATCGTGGGTCACATCGATACTCATTTGGTGGGTCAAGTCTTACGGGTCATTTGGTTCACCGGCCCGAGTGGGCGATGTTGATTGATTTACCTGCCGTTACGCCGATCTTGACGTCGATTTTTGGATCGGCAAATTACATCGCACGTGGCGGTGGCGGTGATTTTTGTCTACCAGGAGCGATGGCTTACCAAGCGCTCCATACCGATATGGGAGATCGACGAGAATTTGTTCCACCGGGTTCGACGCATTCAACCACCTTTGGTTCCTTTCACGACCCAAGGGGGAAACTCACCTATCGTGACCTTCCATGTCCCTACGTTTGTTGCAACTTTTTGATGGTCGACTTCACAGCCACGAACGGAGCAACGCGTCAGATTCCAGGTACCCAGTATATGAAAGATCCTATTCCTAACCTCGATTCCGAACCTGAGTGGATGAAGCTGAGTGCAGTGTGTCCAGCACCCGCAGGCAGTGTGTTAATTCGAGATGTACGTGCATGGCACGGTGGAACACCAAACCTGTCCGATGAAGTCCGGGCACTTCCGAACGCGGAATACTACGCTCCGTGGTTTCACGAACCGATGCGGCGCAGCATGCCGTACGCGATTTATGAAACGCTAAGCGAGCACGCGAAGGACGTTTGCCGGTTCATCGTGGCCGATTCCAAAGCGGAAGTAGAGACGGGATATAGGGACGACATCGGTTCTATCAACCGCCAAACGAAACGCAAGTAGTTTGTTCAGCCAGAGGTTGGGCGGATTCGATTTTTGTGGTGCTGGGATTGAATGCTTAGCAAGTGTCTCCGCCTGTCTCCAGACCCGTTTCGTTGCGGCACTTTGTCGACGACAGCTTGATCCGATGGTGGTATACAAGCGCGCATGAATAGCAAACCTATTCGATTACGCCGAATTGTGTTGGTTTTTGTGTTGATGGCTGCCATGCGTTCGTGGTGTGTAGTGGTTGAAAACTTCTCACTGCTCGATCAAAACGGTATGGAACACGAGTTATACGGGTATGCGACATCGAAGGCCGTCGTGCTGATGATCCAGGGTAACGGCTGTCCGATTGTTCGAAATGCGTTGGGCGATATCAAGGCGGTCCGCGAACTTTATGCGAACAACGAAGTAACCTTCTTGATGATTAATTCCAATCTACAGGACGATGCCACGTCGATACGTGACGAATCGCTAGCATGGGACATCGATTTCCCCATTCTTGACGACGAACGTCAGATCGTGGGTGAGATGTTGCAATTTACGCGAACAGCCGAAGTGCTGGTGATTGATACGAGTGAATGGGATCTCGTTTATCGTGGTCCAGTTAACGACCGATTGACATACGAGCGTCAAAAAGCCAGTGCGGATCGGCATTACGTTGCCGAAGCTCTAGAGGCGATTTTTGACGGTACCCGGCCCGAATTCGAAGAGGTGGGGGCGAAAGGTTGCCTCATCAATTTCCGGGCGAGACGACCACATCTTCGCCATGTTTCAAGCATCGAAGCTACGAATACGGTTGTGCAGAGCGGGCGATAGATTGCATGATCCGTGATTGGGCGTTAATGCTTTGACATGGCTATTGCTTCGGCATAAACGACGATCGCGAACCGAGTAGCGGTACCCATGGCGGAAGAACTAAACGATCACGAAACCGACGATCCGGAGGACTCCGACGACGCCACGGATAGCGGTGAAGGAGAAGAAACCATCTCGGAGGCCTCGCTTGACGACATGGCCGGAGACGACGCCGCCGACGCCGTCGATCCGGATGCGTTGGTGGACGATAACGAGAGCGACAATGATCTGGCAGATATACGACGACGCATTGAGAAACTTGAAGAAGAAAAACAACTTCAATCCGATCTCGACTACCTCGACGAGGACTTCGACGACTGAGCTGTTGATATTCTGATGCAACAAATTCCCGACGTTCGGGATATCGTTTTAGTCGGTGGCGGGCATAGTCATGTTCAGGTGCTGCGACGATTTGGTATGCGTCCGCAGCCGGGTGTTCGGTTGACGTTGGTTGCGCGTGAGCCCCACACGCCATACTCAGGCATGCTGCCGGGGTTTATTGCAGGTCAATATTCTTGGGACGACGTCCATATTGATTTGGCGCGGCTAAGCACATTTTCTGACGCTCGGTTTATTGCGGACGAAGTAATTGGGGTAGATCCAGAGGGTGGACGAATCCACTTTAACGACCGTCCTCCAGTTCGATACGACGTGTTGTCGATCAATACGGGTGGGGTACCGCTAAGAGGAATGCCCGTCCACGAAACTGTGCTCCCCGTTAAACCGATCGGACGGTTTATCGAGGGATGGGAAAGCTTGCTTAAACGAACTCGTGGCGTCGTTGGTTTTCCTTTAGCCGTCGTGGGGGGCGGACCAGGCAGCGTCGAGCTGGCGATTGCTGTTGCCGAGCACCATGGATCACGTTTTGACATCACCTTGGTCACTGCTGACGACGCCTTTCTGCAGGGCCACTCCAAGGGAACGCGAGCAACTATCCAGCGCATCCTCGGCCTACACGGTATCGTCACCTTGAGTGGGTTTGGCGTCAATTACGTTGATGATGCGGGGTTGTGGAGTGCCTCAGGTGAATTCCTGGCTGCAGAATCCACGCTTTGGGTTACCGGCGTCGAGGCCCCTCAATGGCCCTTCGAGGCGGGTTTTGCCGTTGATAGCAATGGGTTCATTCGGGTTAATCAGTGGTTACAGTCGACGTCGCATTCGAATGTTTTTGCGGCCGGTGACGTGGTGGAACTTGATGGTCAGCCGCGACCGAAGTCAGGGGTTTTTGCTGTGCGCGAAGGCCCGGTGTTGGCGGAAAATCTGCGGCGAGCGGTATTGTCCAAGCGGTTGCGGTCATATCGCGCTCAACGTCGAGCGCTCGCATTGATTCGAGTTGGGCCCCGATCGGCGGTTGCGTCGCGAGGTCCGTGGTCAGTGCACGGGCGCTCGATGGGTCTATGGAAACACTGGATAGATGAACGCTTTATGCGTCGCTTCGAACAGTTACCCAGCATGAAGATCGATGAACCGTCGCTACCGCGCGCTCTACGTGCTGATGCGCCCTCGGCAATGCGTTGTGGCGGTTGTGGGGCAAAGCTGGGTGCCGACCTCTTGGCGCGCGTGTTAGGCCAGTTGCCGCTCCAAGCAGATCCCGATGTCGTGCAGGGCATCGGTGACGATGCCGCGATTGTGGAGTTCGGGAGTTCGTCAATCGTTACCAGCTGTGACAGTTTTCGGGCAATGATTTCGGACCCGTATCGATTTGGTCGAATCGCTGCGCATCACGCGATGAATGACCTCTTTGCTATGGGGGCTGCGCCCAAGATAGCGCTAGCGATTGCTACCGTGCCGGCGATGGCTGACGCGTTAATGGAAGACGACCTCTTACAGATGATGACCGGCGCCGTGGCGGTGTTTTCGTCCCACGGTGTGATTTTGGTGGGTGGTCATTCTGCCGAAAGTTCGGAACTTTCCGTTGGTTTTGCGGTTACCGGTGAGTCTCCCAAAGAGCCTCTTTTGAAGAGCGGCATGCAGGTGGGTGATCAACTGGTCTTGACTAAACCCATTGGCACCGGCGTTCTTCTTGCGGGCGCTATGCAGGGAAAAACGTCGGCGCGGGATCTGATGTCGTCGATTGACATGATGGACCAGTCTAATGCGCTCGCCGCGAGGATCTTGCGAGAGCATGGCGTGACGGCTTGTACCGACGTAACCGGATTTGGATTGCTAGGACATCTCGGTGAGATGATGCGAGCGTCGCATCGAAGCGTTGTGATCGATGCCCTCGCGGTACCGATTTTGTCCGGCGCGAACGATCTAATGGTCGGTGGTATCGAGAGTTCGCTGCAGCAGAACAATGCACAAGCAATTAGGGACTTCGAGGTGCCGGAAGCGCATACGCATTCTCCAGCCATACGTATGCTTGCGGATCCGCAGACGGCGGGTGGTCTGTTAGCGTCAGTTCCAGGGGCCGCGAGTGCGTCGTGTGTTGTCGCGCTAGCACAGCACGGATACGAACGAGCACATGTTGTCGGTATGGTGACAGACGAATTGACGTCCAGGATTCGGGTTTCCTAAGTGGCGGCTGCCCTTTTTGTAACGGATCCTATGTGTTCTTGGTGCTGGGGGATGGCACCCGCTATCACCGAAGTCGTTGAGCGCTTGAGTGGCCGAATTTCGTTCGATATTCGATTAGGCGGCATTAACACAGACAGCGTTCGTCCGGTGGGCGAGTACGGACGTCGACGACTTGATCTCTTATGGGACGAAGTGACGGAAGTCACAGGGCAGACGTTCAGTCACCAACTCCCCAAGGGTACCGTTTATAACAGCCGGATGCCGTGCGTGGCGCTTGAGGGCGCGAGAGATATTTCGGGCGCGCCACCGTTTCTGTTTACTCATCGATTACAACAGCGCTTTTTTGAGGAGGGCGTAAACATCAATGATCAAAACGTCTTGCTTGAAACCGGGGAGGAATTGGGTATTGAACCAAGCCGACTGCTTGAACGCATGACAAGTACCGAGGTGGTGACGCGTACCGACTGGGGGTTCGCGGGCTCAAGACGATACGGCACCAATGCGTTACCGAGCATCGTGGTTTCGGGGAATGATCAAGACTTCCGACTATTTGCCGGGGGATACGTGAGCGCCGGACAGCTCATCGAAGACTTGGATCAATGGTTGTCCAGGGGTTAGAAGAATTCGGCGATGACGGGTCGAAATCGATCCATGTCGACGAGGAAAGAGTCATGTCCTTGGATGGAGGATAATAGGACGTATTCTGTTGGTATGTTTTTCGCCTCGAATGCGCTGGCGAGTTCCTCTTGCTGGTGGGCGGGGAATAGAAAGTCTGACTGAACTCCGATAACTAGGACTCTATCGAGGACAAGGCGTTGGAACGCGGACGCAATGCTTCCACCGTGGTCGGCTGTGTCGAAGAGGTCCATCGCGCGTGATAGGTAGAGATAGCAATTGGCGTCGAACGCTCCAACGAATTTCTTCGCGTGTGCCTCGAGGTAGGATTCAACTTCGAAAGTGATACCGAAAGGGTCTCCGTCCTCAGGGTGGGTATCGTCGGTCGCCCTTTCACGTCCGAATCGGGTGGTCCATTCTTGAGCCGATCGATAGGTGATCATTCCAAGTTTGCGTGCTAACTGCATGCCCTGGGAAGGGGGCACGTCTATATCGTACTTGCCCCCTTGCCAGAGCGGATCTTTACGGATCATTTCACGTTGCAAGGATCGCAGCGCGACGGAAAACGGCAAGCTGTGGGTGGCGGACGAGATCGAAACAAGTTGTCTTGTCACCCCAGGAAACATCAATGTGTGGGCGAGTGCTGTCATGCCGCCCATGGAGGGACCGACGACGGCATGAAGTTGCTCGATGCCTAGTCGTTCGACCACTTGTTGACCAGCAAATGCGACGTCTTCGAGGCATAACACGGGAAAGGTTAGCCGATAGGGTTCCATTGTCGTCGGATCGATTGACGCTGGCCCGGTAGACCCGAAACAGCTACCAAGCGAGTTGACGCACACCACGAAGTAACGCGTGGTATCGATGGGCTTTTCCGGGCCTATCATGTCTTCCCACCAACCGCTTGACGGATCCGAGTTGGAAGAAGCGGCATGGGCTGAGGGTGATAGTCCGGTAAATAAGAGTACGGCGTTGTCCTTGGCTATATTCAACTGGCCCCATGTTTCGTACGCGATCGTGGCATCGGCTAACGTACCGCGCCGGAGGGCGATGGTCCCTTGTATTTCAATAAATTGTCTCGCGTCCGGCATAGGTACTCGGGGGTCCCATGAAAACGATACGAAATGATCAGCACGGCAATGTGATCAGGTAGTGCTATTGAGTATGACCGATTCTAAAGGGTCGTTCAGGTGCTGATACCAGGGCCAAAGTAAAGTATTTATAAGTAGCTATAAAACAATATTTTACGAGTTAATAATGATATCTATATTAAGAGCCATTTACCCTTGGATAAAGGGTTTCAACCCATTGAATCGATCGAATCGTTAAGATCTTACAATGACCGAATCGGACGACCAAACGCTCTGGGTGCTGCTTCAAACCGATGCGAATCGCAGTGTGATTGCTGACGCGTCGCTGGTGCTCACCGCCATGGGTATCGCCAATCGGTCTGCCCGCAACGCGTACGAGTGGCAGTTGTATGTGCCGTCGGTGTCCCGTGACGTCGCGACACGACAGCTCGAGTTATACCGGCGTGAAAACACCCCAATCACGCTACCGGAGGTTCTTCGCATCGACACGGGTTGGCCGGGCATTGTCGGTTACTTGTTGGTGATTTGGTCGATTCCGACACTTGCGGGCATGTTCGCGGGAGTCGATTGGCAGACCGCTGGGCAGATGGACGTGACGTTAGTCGGTGCTGGCGAATGGTGGCGATTGGTTTGTGCACTAACGCTGCATGCCGACTTGCCTCATATTGTAGCCAATTCTTTTTTTGGTGCGGTCTTTGGTTTGATGGTAGGCCGGCATTTGGGCTCGGGATTTGGCTGGCTATTGGTTTTATTGGCAGGGGCTGCGGGTAATGGTCTCAATGCCTTTTTCCGGCCTGATGGATTCCTGTCCATAGGCGCGTCGACGGCAACGTTCGCGGAGGTAGGGTTAGTCGCTGCGTACGTCGTCGCTCGCGGTTATTTCCGAGGCGGGGGATTCCGGCGCAATGCAGCACCGATATTTGGAGCGATCGCTTTGCTTGCGTTCACGGGTGTCAGTGGAGAGAGAACCGACATCCTCGCCCATTGCGCTGGTTTACTCTCTGGCGTTGTCTTGGGTGTCGCGGCTTCCTCGTTCGATGTTCGACGGCTCGGTAAGAGCGGCCAGTGGATAGCTGCAGGCGTTGCCCTCGGAATTTTAGTAACAGCGTGGTCACGAGCTATTTAGGTCTTGGACTACTCTTCCCGATCGATCCAGCCGGATACAGATAAGCACTTTCCCGACTTTTCGGGACAATGGAAATTCGATGGACGTTGGGTGAAATTCGCTGAAGATAGCTTGGAAGGGTCTTGAGTCAGGACCGTTAACGCTGGCCTATCACCGTTAACTCGGTTATGACTGTACGCGTGATAGTGGTGAACGTTGACTTCTTGGCGAAACGACGCCGAGAAAAGATGGAGGGAAATTTATGTTGGACTTAATCATACCGGTCCTGTTGTTACTCGTTGTTGTGTTTGTTCTGACGTCTATGGTGAAGTTCGTGCCGCAGGGCCACATCTTCACGAAAACGCGTTTTGGAAAATTTACTGGGCAACTGGGCCCCGGTCTCAACTTCTTGGTCCCAATAATTGAAAAAGTGGACAAAAAAATAAACGTCATGGAAAGCGTGTTGGACATTCCAACCCAATCCGCGATCACGCGAGACAATGCCCAAGTCTCGGTGGATGGTGTCGTCTTCTATCAGATCCTTGAAGCTGACAAGGCCGCTTACGCTGTCTCGGATCTTGTGCGGGCCATGGAAAACTTGACCATGACTAACATCCGTACGGTGATGGGAAACATGAATTTGGATGAACTCTTGTCTCAACGCGAAACGATCAATGCCCAGCTTCTAAATGTCATTGATGAAGCCACGACCCCCTGGGGTGTCAAGGTAACGCGAGTCGAGATCAAGGACATTGACCCACCGCGCGATCTGGTCGATGCCATGGCGCGGCAGATGAAAGCCGAACGGGACAAGCGCGCCGAGATTTTGAACGCCGAGGGTAAACGGCAGTCGGAAATTCTCGAAGCGGAAGGACAGAAGCAAGCGCAGATCTTAAATGCCGAAGGAGAGCGTGAAGCCGCCTTTCGTGAAGCCGAAGCGCGTGAACGGCTAGCCGAGGCAGAAGCCAATGCCACCGAGACCGTCAGTCGGGCGATTGCCGCGGGCGAAATGTCGGCCATTAACTATTTCGTTGCCCAGGACTACATCAAAGCGCTTCAGACGATAGGTAGTGCAGATAACCAAAAAGTCATCATGCTGCCGCTCGAAGCCACGAATCTTCTTGGATCCGTTGCGGGTATCGGTGAAATCGCGAAGCAAGTTTTTGGCAAAGACGAAACGTAGATGCCGAAGCGATCGTATTGAGGAGGGAGTGTGTCTAGACGAACCGTGATGACGGTGATCATGGGGCTGATGACTGGTGCGTTTGTGCACGCGGCAGCTCCGGTGTGGGTCATCGATCTTGATCAGGTGATTGGGGCGTCGTCGGCGCGTTACCTATCGGATTCACTCGAAGAGGCGAGTGCGTCGGATGTTCCGTTGGTTGTGCTTCGCATTGACACGCCGGGCGGTTGGATGGATTCCACGCGCGATATTGTCAAGGACATCTTAGCTTCGCCGGTTCCCGTCGCCGCCTACGTTTCGCCGGAAGGAGCAAGCGCAACGAGCGCCGGGACTTATATCGTTTACGCGAGTCATGTGGCCGCAATGGCACCGGCTACGACCATTGGCTCTGCGACTCCGGTCCGGGGAGATGGAGAGGCAATGGAGCCCAACATGGAACGTAAAGTAGTGAACGACGCTGTCGCGCAAATGCGCGGTTACGCCGAGCTTCGGGGACGTAATATCGAATGGGCCGAAAAAACGGTTCGAGAAGCGACTAATCTGACCGCATCGGAGGCTCTCGAGCTGAATGTGATTGACTTCGTGGCAGCGGACATTAGTGGCCTGCTTGGCATGATTGATGGTGTGACGCTCGCCACAAAAAGAGGTTCGGTCACCCTTGCTACCGACGAGAGCGAATACGAGTTCATCACGAATACCTGGTTCGAGCACTCGGCGTTGAAGACGCTGCTCGACACATTAGGTGATTCGCTTTGGTGGGTGATCGGGATCGTGCTCGTTATTGGCGAGGTCGTGTTGCCCGGGACCTTTTTAATCTGGTTTGCGTTCGCTGCCTTTGGGGTCGGTTTGATTGGACTCATGTTTGACATGAGTGGCATGAACCAGGTGGTGGTCTTTAGTTTGCTCAGTTTTGCGAGCCTTAGTCTTGGGTACCTGATGCGCAAACGCCGCGGCGATCCGGAGGAGCCAGCCTTTGCCGACCGGACCCTGGCGTACATGGGGAAAACCTATACGGTCGTCGAAGCCATTGAGAATGGTCAGGGCAAGATCCAAGTCGGTGATTCAGTGTGGCTTGCTGAAGGCGAGGATTGTCCAGTGGGGGGATCGGTCAAAGTCATCGACTCCCGGGGTAACGTTCTTGTGATCGAAGCCGTTCTTCCAGAAGACAGCGCGTCAAACTAGTTGCGGTCAGCCTTTACTTCCCGACGAATTGATTGTCGTCGCCCTACTTGGGGGGACCATGAGGTTGTGCTTGGCTGACATCGTCGTTGTACCCAAGCCCCGACAGATTTCCCTTATGTTGAGCGTGAGTGATTTGGTATTTGGAAAGCAGGTAAAGGCAGATGGCGGGCATGATGACACTCAGTATCGCGACGACGAACGCAAGATCCTGAATCGCAAGCGTTTTGTCAGCGGTGCTAGCGGCCGCTTGAAAACCCACAAAGTAAAGTAAAGGTCCTTTAGCCATCAGACCAACGCCGCTTATCGCTTTTTGAATCAAGTTGGGCCCCGCAAAAAATAGACCTTCGGAACGCCGACCGGTGGTGGTTTGACTGTCTTCGACCACGTCGGCATTCATTGAGCCGACAAGGATCCAGGCAAGCACGGCAATGTTAGCGGCAAAGAAACCGTGGGCGAGCATGACCCACCATAAGAGGCCATATTTTTCGCCATTTGGCGGCAGGATCTGAATGCCGTAGTGAAGGTCAAGTAACCGCAAGATCAGTAATGATGGGCCTATAACGATCGATATCAAAAACAGCCCGATCGCTAATTTTTTCTTGTCGTAACCGCGCGCGAGGGGACCTGCAAACGCGCTGATGATTAGAGCCCCACCCATCGCCACGATGGGAAATATCGCGACATCGTCCGGCTTCCAGTCCCAGAAGTAGGTATTCCAGTAGAACTCCAACCCGGTGGTGAGTCCGACAAACAAACTGAATACAACGCCGGACCAAAAGAGACTCAACCAAGACGTGTGGTTCAGGGTTGAAAATACGTCTCGGAACATAGCCCGGGCACTCCTCGGTAGGGCTGTCTTGGGTGGTTCAAGGCTAGCGATTTGTCGTGCCGTGGTGAAGGCGAAAAAGAATCCGACGATTACAATGGTGAGTGCGCCCCACGTGGCCAAAGCGTGGTACGCGCTAAGATTTTGATACGAATCGCCAAGAGCGGTGAGAAACAAGTAGGCCGTAGTCGGTCCCGCAATCCAACCAAACATACTATTGAAACCGTGGAGTTGATTGCGCTGTTCGTAATCCTTGCTGATTTCCGCGCCCAGCGCTTCCCTAGGTACTTGATAAAATGTCCAAGCGACGCGGACACCGATCGTGAGTGTCAGTAATTGGATAAACAGCGCCAATTGCGACTCGCTTTGATCGACGGTTAACAACAAAAAAAAGAAAAGTGCTGATGGGATGATGCTGAGGAATATGTACGGGTGACGTCGGCCCCATCGCGATTTGGTGTAATCGGATAGGTACCCAAGGATCGGATCGGTGAACCCATCGACGACCATGGCAATCGCGAGTGCGAGCGATGCCCACCAGGCTTCTAGCCCGAGGACGTCGTTGTAGTAATAGATGATCGGTGCGCCGAACAAGTACCCCTTGATTGAGATCGGTATTTGCCCAACCCCGTAGGCAAGTAGTTGGGAAAATTTTGCTTTGGTCGCCACGAATTACTGCCCTATTGCGGTTAATGCGGTCATGCAGGTCAAAAGCTGCAAGACGGCTCAGCTCAAATCACTGGTCGAGTCTAACCTTATTCGATTGCCCGAGGGTTGGGTATTGTCCCTGGTGATGTTGGAGGTAAGCTGTCCCGTATGCACCGGCCACCGAGAAAGAAATGCAGTGCGCTCCATACCGAGATAATGGCCAAGGCACTTAGGGCGTAGCGGAGACTATTACCTCCGTATATGGGTTGCAGGGCGTCGCTGATTGCTCCAACTGCGTAGGGACCCAGACCGAGGCCGATGATGTTGCCAACGAACAGGTTGATCGAGGCTGCGACCGACCGCATTTCAATCGGCATTTGCGATTGCACCATCGCGAACGTCGGGCCGATGTACACGCCTCCGAGAATCGATGGAATCACAAATGCGATAAACCCTTGGAATGGTGAGTCGCTGAAGTAGGTCACCAGGCTAAATGGAAGCGCGATGATGATGGCGAGGGCAATGATCCAAGATCGCCATGAGGGACCGTGTCGTGTGCTCAAACGATCGGCGAAATACCCACCGAGAAACGTTCCGAGCGCGCCACCGCCGCCTATGAGTAGCGCGAGCCACGTTCCCGCGACGCCGGTGCCGACCTCGTGGATGCGCACGAAATAGACGGGAATCCAAAGGACCACCGCGTAACCGACAAAACTAGCCAACGCGCTGCCTAAAACAAAATGCAACACCACTGGCTTCTTCGTCATGGTTCGAATGACGACTGGAAAGGGCGGTGCGTTCCGAACGGCCGTACCCGGATCGGATTGGCCTCGGATCGGCTCATGGACGGTAAACCGAACGATCAGACCCAATAACAGTCCTGGTACGCCGGCAATTACAA
>JAKUTI010000149.1 GCA_022448765.1 Pseudomonadales bacterium | reverse complement strand
AGAGGGAGAACATTGGAATGGTTCGAAAGTCCTCGAAGAACTTCTTCGGCACGGACTCAAATACGGTGATATGAATATATTCCACCGGATTGATGAGGATGGTGTGACTCAGTTCAGTGTCGCGAATGCTGTTGAGCCAGGATCTTTCGATCTTGCGGACGTTAAGGCGATGGCAACGCCAGGCATTACGATGTTCCTTAGAATACCGGGGCCGCGTGATCCACTCAGTGCCTACGACGATATGTTGTCGGTGGCAAAAGATACGGCAAAAACGTTAGGTGGAGAGCTAAGGGACGAGCACATGAGTTTGATGACCAGCCAAGTTATTGACCACTATCGCCAGCAGATCATCGAATTTGCTCGCAAGAAGATGTCGGTGCGTGCGTAGAAACCGGTAGATCATCGAGACGAGCCAAGGTGGTTGAACTCGACCGCCGAATCGGTGGAGGCTACGCGAGATGATGGAACCAAAGAAAGAGATAAAAGAGCTCCGGGAAAAACTACGTTTCCACCTGCACCGTTACCACGTGCTTGACGATCCAGAAATCCCGGATGTTGAATTTGACCTAATGTTCGATCGTCTCGTCGAGCTCGAGCACACACACCCCCACTTGGTAGCTTCTGACTCACCGACACAGCGCGTTGGGGCTGAGCCGCTGACCCAATTTGACGAGGTTGTGCATAGCGTTCCGATGCTTTCGTTGGATAAATGCGCAACAGATGCTGAAATTCAAGCGTGGCGGGATCGCTGCGAACGGATTTTGGATGGAGAGATCCCTCACTACGTTTGCGAACCGAAGATCGATGGAGTTGCCGTCAGTTTGCTGTATGAAGATGGTGTGCTGATGCGTGCTGCGACGCGTGGTAACGGCGAAATCGGGGAAGATATTACAAATAATGTCCGAACCATCGATCAGGTTCCGTTGCGTCTATTGCACGAAGATGTTCCACGATCTATCGAAATTCGCGGCGAGATATACATGCCTCTCGTCGGATTTCACGAGTACAACGCGCTCGCAATGAAGACAGGGGAAAAGCCTGTTGTTAATCCCCGAAATGGGGCAGCGGGTAGCCTCCGCCAGCTTGATGCCCGGGTGACTGCGGATAGGCCTTTGGCAATATTCTGTTACGCGATGGGAAGTTGTAGCTCGGAGTTCCGACCACGCACGCACTCACAGGTGTTGGAGGCCTTTAGGCAATGGGGATGTTGCGTCAACGAACGTATCGAAGTTGTTGAGGACATCGGCGCGTGCAGCGAGTACATCGAGCGATTGGCGGAAGACCGCGCGTCGCTGGGTTATGAGATCGATGGGGTCGTCATAAAGGCCGACGATTTTGGCGTGCAACAGCGCTTAGGATCGGTGACCCGAAGACCGCGATGGGCGATGGCGTTCAAGTATCCAGCTGAGGAAGTGACGACGGTGATAACCGACGTTGAATTCCAGGTGGGTAGGACCGGTGCAATTACACCGGTTGCAAAACTCGAACCTGTTTTCGTGGGAGGTGCGACGGTCTCTAACGCAACATTGCACAACATGGATGAGGTAAAGCGACTCGGCATTCGGAGAGGCGATACCGTGATTGTTCACCGGGCCGGCGACGTCATACCTCAAGTGGTCAGCGTTGTGGAATCTCGACGTATGCCGGGCGCGCGTCGAATCTCTATACCCAGGATATGTCCCGCATGTGGGACAACCCTCGACAAGATCGGGGACGAAGTTGTCGTCCGATGCCCTGCCGGTATGAACTGTGTAGCGCAGCGGAGGGAGGCGATACAACACTTTGCGTCGCGAGCGGGAATGGATATCGAGGGCTTGGGGGAAAAGTTGATCGATCAGTTAGTCGACCAAGATCTTGTCGATAACCCCGCGGACTTGTACGGATTACAGACAGCTGAATTGGCCAGGTTGGATCGCATGGGAGAGAAGTCGGCTGAAAATCTCGTGCAATCAATTCGCGAAAGTCGTGACACCACGTTGGTCCGTTTCATCTATGCGTTGGGGATACGAGAAGTGGGCGAGGCCACTGCTATCGCCCTAGCCGAGTATTTTGGTGGACTTGAGCCACTGATGGCGGCTTCACTCGATGAACTGCACGAGATCGAAGATGTTGGACCTATCGTGGCTGCCAACATTAGGAATTTCTTTGAGGACAGTGGCAACAGAGTGATCGTTTCAGCTCTCGTGCAAGCTGGGGTGCATTGGCCTGTTGCAGCTGAGCGAGTCAGCCGCCCGTGTGTTGGTGAGACCTGGGTGCTGACAGGAACGCTTCAAGCGATGTCTCGTGCGGAGGCTCGGACACGATTACGAAATCTGGGCGCGAAAGTTGCGGGATCTGTTTCTTCCAACACCACTCGCGTGGTGGCTGGCCTCGGTGCGGGAGCGAAACTCGCTCGCGCCGAAGCTCTCGAAGTTCCAGTCTTAAGCGAGGCCGACTTTAGGGTGTTTCTGAGCAACCATGAGCGCGATTAGGCCCCTCTTATTGGTCCTTGTTGTCGCGGGTTGTGCTTCGACGCCACCAAAACATCCCAACGACGTGTGCAAAATATTCACGGAAAAACCGAAGTGGTACCGTGCCGTTGATGCATCCTATAAATGGTGGGGAATTCAACCTTCAACGTTGATGGCGGTGACGCATAAGGAATCGTCGTATGTCCCCGATGCACGTCCGCCGCGTCGCAAATTTCTTTGGATTTTTCCCGGAAGGCGTCCATCCAGCGCGTACGGATACGCACAAGCTACTGACGAAACGTGGGACGACTATCTTCGTGACCGCGGCCGACGATTTGCCGACCGAGATGATTTCGACGATGCGGTAGATTTCATTGGCTGGTATTTGAATCGAGCTTCCCGTGAGTTGTCGATACCTCGATCAAATGTCCAACACCTGTATCTTGCATACCATGAAGGCATGTCGGGTTATCGACGAGGCACCTGGAAACGTAATCAGTGGCTCAGAAACGCGGCCTCACGAGTTAGTGCGAAGGCAGCAAGTTACGAGGCGCAGCTTAAATCGTGTCGGTCGCGTTTATCGAAGCGGCGTTGGTGGCGTCGTTAGCTTTTTTTCCAACGTACTCGACACGATAAATAACGCCCTCCTGATCGTCCGATATGAGCAGATTGCCGTCTCGCGAAACGAGCACATCGTTGGGACGCCCTGAGGCTTTTTGCCCTCTGAGCCAGATATCGATAAAGGGTTCGTAGGTTAGGGTTTGATCGGGAGCAGTGCGGATAACGCTGACTCGGTACCCGACCTTCTGAGTCCTGTTCCACGAGCCGTGCTCAGCGACAAAAAGCGCGTTTCGGTAGCTTGGGGGAAAGGCTTCTTTGGTATAGAAGTCCATTCCGAGAACAGCGCTGTGTGCCTGTATACGTAACACGGGCGGGGTGAAAACGCGCCCCGCCATTTCCTTACCGAATTTAGGATCGACAACGTTCCCTGCGTGCACGAAAGGGTATCCATAGTGCGCCCCTGGTTCTTCGACAACGTTGATCTCTTCAGCGGGAACGTCATCTCCGAGCATGTCGCGACCGTTGTCAGAAAACCATAACCGTTGTGTATCCGGGTGCCACGCCATGCCGACACTGTTGCGGACGCCGCGGGCATAAAGTTCCGATACACCCGTTTTCGGATCTATACGCAAAATACTTGCGAATCGTTCGTCTGTAGATAGGCAAATATTGCAGGGTGCCCCGACCGGAACATACAAGTGTCGGTCCGGACCCGCGCTGAGGTATTTCCATCCGTGATGACGTTTTTGCGGCAACTTTTCCGTGACGATCTCCGGTCGTGGCCTATTGCGAAAAGTCGTTTCTAGCTTTGGGAACCTTAAGATACGGTTTAACGCAGCGACATAGAGGTCGTCGTCGAGAAGGGCGACTCCGCTAGGCATCGTCAGGCCGCTCGCAAACGTGACGACTTCCGGTTCTGCAGTCGGGTTTGTTGGCGGGACGACAGCATAAAGGTTGCCGGCACGGCGGGTTCCGATAAATAAGATACCGCTGGCACTTTCCGCCATTTGACGAGCATTCGGCACGTTGTTAGTGACTACAGAAACCTTGAAGTCCCTGCCGTTCGCAACAATTTCTGTCGCGAGCATGAGCCAGAAAAGGTACAAAGCTAGTTTCACGGGGGTAGTTTAAGGCCACATGCTGGTACGCGCACTAAAAGACGAAATACAGGACGCATACCGATCCTGGCTTGAGGCTCGCGGGTTCAATCCGCGCCGTGGCCAACGGCAAATGATTGCCGACGTTGCTACCGTAATCACCGACCCTGCCGATCGAATCTGCGTTATCGAGGCGGGCACCGGAACAGGTAAAACGGCCGCTTACTGCCTTGCCGTGATCCCCGTGGCGCGTGCCACCGGCAAGAAAATCGTGGTTTCAACAGCGACGATTGCATTGCAGGAACAAGTATTACTCAAGGATCTACCGGATCTTGCTGAGCATACGACGCTCGATTTCAGTTATGTCCTGGCTAAGGGGAGAAGTCGTTACGTTTGCCTGAAGAGGCTTAACGAAGCGTTGGATTCAAACGTGAGCATGGTGATTCCCTTGTTCGATGAGCCTCGAACGAATGAGCTCAAGATCTATAAGTCGATGGCAACGTCCTTTGAACAAGGAAACTGGGACGGTGAATTGGAGTCATGGGAACAGCTGATTGATCCAGAGAGTTGGCGTCGCTTGACGACCGATCACCGAGGGTGCACGAATAATCGGTGCAACTTTTTTCAGAGTTGTCCGTTTTTTCGAGCTAGGGGAGAGATCGATGAAGCAGACATCGTTGTCGCGAACCATGACTTGGTTTTGGCGGATTTGAACCTTGGGGGTGGCGTCATTCTTCCCTCGCCTGACGAGACGATCCTGGTACTCGACGAAGCGCATCATCTCCCACAAAAAACACAACAACATTTGACGTTGTCGGCGCGTTTGATGGCGACGACCCGATGGCTCGAGCAGCTAAATACAGCACTCGGAACGATGACACAGCAATTTGGTCGACCACCCGAATTGATCGCGATAGCCCAAAAACTTGCCCGGGATTCGGACGTGGTATCGAGCTTACTAACGGATTTGCAGCGGCTAACGGGGAGCTTTTCTTTTTCTATTCAAAGCGATCGGAACGGGACATCTCGGTTTTCGCTGGGTCGTATACCTCAGTCCGTCGCTGAACTGTGTGAACCGCTATCACGATATTTTCTTGACTTTGGCAAGTTACTTGACGTTGCCCATACGCATTTGCAGGAACTCATGGACGGGAGTCGAAATTGGAAGAATACCGAGGCAGCGGAGGAATGGCTGCCAGTGGTCGGTTTCCATGTCAACCGAGCGTCACAGACAGGCAAGCTCTTTTCAGATTACGCTGGGGCGGCGTCAGGACTTCCTTTATGCGCGCGATGGATATCGCGTCAAGAGACCGATGCAGGAGTGGATTTTGAATACTTATCGGCTCCGTTAGACCCGGGGGGAATCTTAAGAGAGATTCTCTGGCAGAAATGTCACGCCGCAGTTCTGACGTCGGCAACTTTGTGCACGATGGGCAGCTTCGAACGTTTTCTTGAACAGGTTGGTCTGGGGGCCGACGTGTGCAATCGGCGGATTGAAAGTCCCTTTGAGTTCGGCCGAATAGCGACGCTTGCAATCCCAAGGATGGACTCCGATCCGGGCGATGCCGCGCTTCATACGGAAGAGCTGGGGCGCCGGATACCGGGATTACTGGAGTCAGACATCAGCGCCCTTGTCTTGTTTACCTCGTGGCGCCAGATGCAGGCGGTTGTCGATGTGCTGCCACGGTCAATTCTTAACCTTTGTCACATTCAAGGACAGGGATCCAAACAGAAACTCGTGATTCAACATAAAGAGAAGATTGATGCTGGCGGTCCCAGTTACCTCTTGGGTCTCGCGAGTTTTGCCGAGGGCGTTGATCTCCCGGACGACTATTGTCGACACGTGATTATTGCGAAGCTCCCCTTTTCGGTCCCTGACGATCCTATCGACCAGGCGTTCGCCGAGTGGTTAGAGTCGGAAGGACGTAACCCGTTCGTTGAAGTGTCTGTGCCGGATGCTACCCTCAAATTGATACAAGCTTGTGGGCGACTCATAAGGCATGAAGAAGACGGTGGGCGGATCACGATCCTGGACCGGAGACTCTTAACACGTTCATACGGGACCGCAATCATCGAGTCCCTACCTCCCTATCGTCGAGACGATGCGTAGTCTTGCGCTCCTCATAGAGAAGCGGCTTTCACAGCTGAGCTCGGTGGAGGCAGAGGGAAATCCATGCGTTCCGTTCGGAATTTAAAGGATTGAACGTCCTGGAAGGCGTCGATGGCCACCAGATTACGCAGATGGGGCTGGATTGTTACCGCCATATGGATCCCCAAGCCCCGGACGACTTTCGTCAACTTGCAGCATTGCTAGTCGATTATTGGATCAAAAAAGATATTCGACAAATCGGGATTGGTGGAGGCCAGGGCGCGGGTAAAAGTACGCTCAGTCGACTAATCGCCTCTGCGTTTGCGCATATAGGCGAGATAGTCGCCATGCTGAGCATTGATGATTTTTATTTACCCGCTAGAGAGCGGTTACGGTTGGCTCGTGAAGTGCATCCGTTGTTGGCAACTCGAGGGC
>JAKUTI010000148.1 GCA_022448765.1 Pseudomonadales bacterium | reverse complement strand
AACGAACGATAGGCCTAAAGCGGCTTATTACATCCTCGTCAAGAATGGACAAATAACGGGCGGAGACGGCGAACCAGAGGAATGTCTCGCCATCAGAGGCTTTCACATCACGGCTCGATGGGCAGCTATCTGCAATCAATCAGGTGCTTTTTACGGAAAAGAAGGGCAACGACAACGAAGCCTGGATGAACGCGTGATGTACAAAGCGATCGAAAAGTACGTCGGTCGTCCCAACCCGTTGCGGGTCGGAGGAGGGCCTGAGATTTTTTGGCCAGACGAAATCAGCGGACCCCTAATGGAGGGCTCAGAAGAAGGCAACGGATTGCACAACATTGCAGCGACGTTGCAAACGGATTCGCCCGAATTCGCCGATCTTCCAGTGACGAACATGCGCGTGCCGATCTTTGACGATATGACGGACGAACAAAAAAAATCCTTCCTTAAGCTCTGTGCAGTCGAGGCCTAGGGGCCAATCAAAAAAGTAACCGATACGTCTCAATTAAGCCTGACATGACCAAGAACATTCTCTTCATTACTGCCGATCAATGGAGAGCGGAATGTCTGTCGTGCCTGGGACACATGGTTCAAACACCTAACCTAGATGCGCTCGCTGCGGAAGGTGTCCTGTTTACCAACCATTTCGCGAACGCGGCTCCATGTGGCCCTTCCAGGGCCAGCATCCACACCGGGATGTACTTACAAAATCATCGTGTCAGTGGCAATGGAACACCGCTCGAAGCGCGTCACACCAACTGGGCGATCGAGTCGCGGAAGCAAGGGTTCGTGCCAGCCCTATTTGGCTACACGGATACGGCACTGGACCCGCGCGAAAGCTTTTCGGCGGATTCGGACTTCAGGATCTTCGATGGTGTTTTGCCCGGTATGGAGCCAGTCGTTCAACTGGGCAAGCTTTTGGAGTCCAGGCCGCACGCCTGGGCCGAGTGGCTGCGCAGACAAGGTTATCCGATACCCGCTGATTCAAATGCGCTTTACACGACCAAGAAGGCGCAACCCGAATGGGAGAACGGCGGATCGGAAGCAGCCCCTTTAGAGATCCCGGCCGAACTTCACGACACCTATTTCATGGTCGATCAGGTACTGGACTACATTAAAGATAATCAAAACTGGTGCGTCCATCTGTCGTTGCTTCGACCCCATCCGCCCTGGGTTGCACCTGAACCGTATAACCGCATGTATCCCCCAGACGACCTCCCCTCTTTTTCGAGATCGAAGGATTTAGAGTCAGAACGAAGTCAGCACCCCTACCTTGATTTTCTTTTACGACAACAATATTTCCGTTGTCCGGACGACGAAAAGAAACTACGAAGACTCCAGTCCAGCTACTTCGGGCTCATGACCGAGGTCGATCACAATCTGGGTCGGTTATTCGACGCGCTCAAAGCCAGCGGCGAATGGTCCAACACCCTGATTATTTTTTCGTCCGATCACGGCGAGCAAATAGGAGACCACTGGCTCATCGGCAAACTTGGTTACTTCGACCAGTCCTACGCGATCCCACTGATCGTCTATAACCCCGACTCGATCGCAAACGAACACCGTGGCACGCGCATCCATCAGTTCACGGAGAACGTTGATTTAATGAGCACCATCCTTGACTGGTTGGATCTTGAGATTCCGCTTCAATGTGATGGTCGATCGTTACTTTCGGCAACCGAAGCGGGCCAATTACCGGCTTCTTGGCGGTCCAAAGCTCATTGGGAATTTGATTTCAGCGGAACACAAAGTGAATCATCTTTAGGCTTGTCTCAAAGGGAATGCAAGTTGAACGTTTTGCGGAGCGAGACTCTGAAGTATGTGCACTTCCCTACACTGCCACCGCTGTTGTTCGACCTGAAGAAGGACCCGCACGAAACTGAAAACGTGGCGAACAATCCCAACTACAGCGCCGAAATGATCCAGTCTGCAACCGACATGGTCTCCTGGCGAATGTTGCACGACGACCCGTCACTCACGCACCTTGCCATCACAGATAAAGGTGTTGTGGATCGATCAATTCCACCAGAACGTTAGAGGCGTATCGATACGCCTCCTAAAACTGAGTCATGGTGTTCGCGGCGCCACCGGCGAGCAACGCTTTCTCGCCAAGAAAGTACTCCTTATGGTCGTCCCCAATATTCGAACCGGCCAAATCCTGATGCTTGACGGAAGCAAGATCGCGTCGGATCTCTTGACGCTGAATCCCTTTGACGTACGCGAGCATCCCGAGGTCGCCAAAGTAACCTTCCGACAACATATCAACCCCAAGCGCCGTTTCGTGATACGTCGGCAAGGTGATGAGGTGATGAAAAATCCCAGCTTCACGAGAAGCATCGCGTTGAAAGTTCTGGATTAGCTGATCCGCCTCCTGCGCGAGCTCGGTTTCGTCCATGGATTCATCCATCAAACCTTTCTCGAATGCCGCGGGATCTGGGTAAGCAGACATGTCTTTACCTGCAGCCTTCCATTCCTCGTAGACTTGTTCTCGGAATTTCAGTGTCCAGTTAAAGGACGGCGAATTGTTGTAGACCAGCTTAGCCTCCGGACGGATCTTGCGCACGGCTTCGACCATCCCGCCGATCTGTTCTAAGTTCGGTCGTTCCGTTTCAATCCAAAGCAAGTCGGCCCCATGTTCAAGTGCCGTGACGCAATCGAGGATCACGCGGTCAACCCCGGTGTCGTCCTTAAAGGCATAAAGACCGTTATCCAGCCGTTCCGGTTTGCACAACACCCCATCTTGGTGGATGGCAATGTCGCCCTCGTTCAGCTCGTTGGGGTCGCTGACAGGCGATGTCTTCAAGAATTCGCAGTACTGATGTCCTAGATCGCCCGGCTCTTGCGAGACGGGTATCTTCTGCGTCAATCCAGCCCCCAACGAATCGGTACGGGCGACGATCACGCCATTATCGATTCCAAGCTCGAGAAACGCATAGCGAATCGCGTGCAACTTCGAAACGAAATCTTCGTGAGGAACCGTGACCTTGCCCGCCTGATGCCCACACTGTTTGGCATCGGAGACCTGATTTTCGATCTGAATGGCGCAAGCTCCAGCTTCGATCATCTTCTTCGCCAGCAGATAGGTGGCCTCTTCGTTCCCAAATCCCGCGTCGATATCGGCGATCATCGGCACGATGTGCGTTTCAAAATTGTCGATGTTAGCGATAGGTTCGGATACATCGTGACCCATCGAACGCGCCTCATCGAGTGCCACATAAAGGTGTTGTAGCTCCCGCGCATCCGCCTGGGTGAGAAACGTGTAAATCTCATCGATCAGGTCTGGAACCGAGGTCTTTTCATGCATGCTCTGATCGGGCAGCGGTCCGAATTGTGAACGCAGTCCGGCAACCATCCACCCACTTAAGTAGATATAACGTTTGTTAAGGGAGCCTTGGTGTTTCTTGACGGACATCATCGTCTGTTGAGCAACGAAACCGTGCCACGCCCCCAACGATTGGGTGTAATTGCTCGGATCGGCATCGTAATCGGCCATATCGCGACGCATGATGTCCGCGGTATACCGGGCGATATCCAATCCTGTACGAAAACGATTTTGGTGACGCATACGAACCACGTATTCGGGATTGATTGCCCCCCATTCCTGTCCACGCGTTAACAACCCGCGACGGACGTCGTCAATCTCTTCCATATATCCCATGTGTCGCACCTCGGAAGCTCGAAAGGAGCGCAACTCTAAACTAAATATTATGGATTGTATGGATACTTATACATTCCATTATGGAATATATCTATTTTACTCCGATCACGACCTACTTGGGCGGTTACAAGCTCTGTTCTATACGATTGATGCATCTCCCTTTTCGTGCCGTAGTTGAACCCTGCTCCATAAATAACTTACCTCAATCAGCGCCTTACACTTTGACCTCTTTACCGCCTCGCTCGGCCGATCGATAAAGCGCATCAAGCATGCGTTGAACCGCAAGACCGTCCTCGGCCGGCGCGAGTGTCGGCGTTTCGTAGAGGCAGTGATCCACAAAGTTGTTCATTTTACGGGTAAACATTCCCTGGAAGGTCTCCTCCGCGAGCCAACCGGGCGATGTGTCGACCATGTGACCAGCCTGGTCGCGAAAGATCCTCGGTGGATCCCAAGTTGCCCCTCCTTTTTCACCCATAATTTGAAAGTCCCAATCGTCTTTCTCGATGTGTGCGGCAAAAGCCGCCTCGATATGAACAACCGCCCCGTTCTCGAATCGAATCCTGCCAACCGCAAGATCTTCCACGGTATACGTCTTGTAGTCCCAACCCTTCCATGCCGACTCGACGCGGTTCGACGGTTTGTTCCCGATGTAGGTGAACATGTCGGCTGATGCAGACACAGGCTCCGGCGACCCCATCGTGTAGTGCGCCATTTCGAGAACGTGCACGCCAATATCGATCAACGGCCCGCCACCTTGGAGCTCTTTTTGTCCGAACACCCCCCAATTGGGGATGCCCCTTCGGCGCAAGGCTTTGACCCGGGTGTACAGTATCTTTCCAAATTGTCCATCATCAGTAGCCGCACGAAGGAACTGAGTTCGAGGATTGAATCGATATTGAAATCCTATAACCAATTTCCGACCTAAATCACGAGACGCAGTAAGCATTCGTTCACCGGCCTTCGCTGAATGGGCGAGCGGTTTTTCACAAAGAACGTCACAACCGGCTTTCATCGCATCTATTGCCGCTCGCTCGTGGAGTCGATTTGGTGTGCACACCGACACCGCATCCAAAGCTTCGACCCTAAGCATCTCTTTCCAGTCCGAATACGTGCGCGGAATGTCGAACCGATCCTGATGTCCGCGCATATTGGTCTCTGAAATATCCGCCATCGCCACCAACTCAACGTCGTCTCGACGACTGAGGTCGCGCAGATGCGTACCCGCGATTCCTCCCGCTCCAATAAACCCGTAGCGCAATTTCTTTTTCTTACGGTTGACCAACGTCCATCCTCTCTACTGCAATTTCGCGAAGCTTATCACCCTGCCTGCGGTGCCAGTGGGAACTTTCAAACACAAAAGGCCTTATGGCCTGAATCGATCGAGCACCCTATAGTGTCCGCTTGACCAACCGTCGATGCGCGTCACCACAGCAGAACCGCGTTGGCGAATCCAACGGACAACGGATTTGACAAGCTACTTCATTAGGCGATTGCTTCTAGTCATCCCCACATTCCTGGGCATAACCCTGTTGGTGTTTGCCGTCACCCGCGTCGTTCCTGGCGGACCGATCGAGAGGGCCATGAACGAAGCGCTTCTGGCCCAGACAGATAGCGCCGTAACAATCGACATGAACAGCATCGGCGGGGCAGCATTATCCGAGGATCAACTCGCCGAATTGCGCGCCTACTACGGTTTCGACAAGCCCTGGTACGAAAGTTACGTCATTTGGCTGGGACGGGTCTTGAAACTCGACTTGGGAACGTCAACCCGTTATACGGAACCGGTCTGGGACATCATAAAAAACCGTTTTCCAATCTCAATTTTCTACGGAATTACCACCCTTATTCTCACGTACGCAGTCTGTATACCGTTGGGCATTGCCAAAGCACTGCGCCACAACAGTATTTTCGATAACGCCACCTCCGCAGTCGTCTTTTTCGGGTATGCGCTCCCCGGCTACGTTGTTGCTATCGCATTATTGACCGCGCTTGCATCCGCCTGGGAGTGGTTTCCATTGGGCGGCTTTGTAAGCGATAACTTCGACGAACTTTCAACCACCGACCAGGTGATCGACATTCTGTATCACGCAACTCTGCCTTTGATCGCATATCTAGCCGGAAGTTTTGCGGTGATGACTTTCATGGTGAAAAACTCGCTGATGGACAATCTTTCGTCCGACTACGTTCGTACCGCTATAGCGAAAGGCATGCCCTTCAAACGTGCGGTGTTTCGCCACGCCTTACGCAATAGCCTCATCCCGGTCGCCACCTCATTTGGGCAATTGATCTCCGTCATCATTAGCGGTTCTTTCCTAATCGAAAAGATCTTCAACATCGACGGTTTCGGTTTGCTCGGATTCGAATCGCTCGTCGAAAGGGACTATCCGGTGGTCATGGGAATCTTGGTGATCTCATCCCTGCTGTTCCTCATCGGCAACATTCTTTCGGACATTTGCGTTGCCATTGTCGATCCTCGAGTGAAATTCGGCGAGAACGGTTCTTGAAATTAGGACCCCAACTAAACCCGCTCACGCGAAGGCAGCTTGAGCGATTTCGAAGTCTCAAAAGAGGTTATTGGTCTGCTGTGACCCTGGTGATTATCGTCGTACTAAGCCTCGGCGCGGAACTTTTGGTCAACAGCCGCGCCTTAATCGTTAGTTACGAGGGTAATTGGTTCTTTCCAACATACGGGAGATACCTTCCGGGTAGCACATTTGGTCTCGATTACGAATACGAAACGAATTTCCGTGAACTAGAAAAATTTTTCGGACAACAACCGAACAGCTCGAATTGGGTGATCATGCCCCTCGTTCCGTACAACGCGTTTGAGGTCGATCTGCCCGCTAGCAGGTACCCACCAAACGCCCCCTCCCTCAACGAAAAGCACTATTTAGGAACGGACACCACGGGTCGTGACGTGCTTGCACGGCTTGTCTATGGATTTCGAATTGCCATCGCATTTTCTTTAATTCTATTGAAATGTAACTACACC
>JAKUTI010000147.1 GCA_022448765.1 Pseudomonadales bacterium | reverse complement strand
CTGCAGCGAAGCGATTCCGGAAATTGCTTGGATTACAGCGTCGTAGACACGCCGGTTAGCATACGGCCCGGTAGGACCAACACCGTTAATAGAAGCGTAAATTAATCGCGAGTTGATGGCTTGCAACCTGTCCCAGCCGAACCCAAGCCGCCCCATCACACCGGGACGAAAATTCTCTACAACCACGTCGGCCCCGCTCAACAAGCGTTCGAGCACACGTTTGCCTGAGTCGCCGGAGAGATCGAGAACGAGGGAACGCTTGTTTCGATTCATCATCGCGAACGGCCCACTTAATCCGTTACGCCGTTGACGAAACCCCGGTCGCATCGCTTCGCCACCGGGCGCTTCTATCTTGACAACATCGGCGCCATGATCGCCGAGGATCGACGTCGCGATAGGACCCGAATATATCGTCGTTAAATCAATGACCCGTACACCGTCGAGCGGACCGGACATCTTTCCTCTCCCTTATTTTATCCGCCTCGTCTCAGTCACTTTTTATGAGCTCGGCAGGCATGGATTGTCTGATTCGAGGAGAGACTGTCAACTCATCAAGATCGTCTTTTTTCGAATACACCAATTCGCCCTGCTTCACGAACGGCACCGCTTGCGACCAAAGCTCGCCGTTCGACGACGTAAGCGGCGACGCCGAATACTGCGCAAGATAGACGCGACGTTGTCCGTCGGTGGTATTGGGCCCGCTCCGATGCATGGTGGTACTCGAAAAAACTGCGACACTGCCAGCGCTCATGGTGACGAGTTCGCCAGACTCATTACCTCGGTACCCGACTAAATCGTTGGTTTCTTCCTCACGCCGATGATCAAGAATACGGTCACGAGTTCCTAAAACGTCGTGTGGCAGCACAGAGATGGTTCCATTTGCCTCGGTCATATCGTCCAAAGCACACCAGCACGTCAAATACGGAGGATGTGTGGTGGCTGGATCGAACGCTTTTACGTAACCAGAATCCTGATGCCAAGCAAATTTCATGCCTTGATCCGCACCTTTAACGACCCATTGTTCGTTAAACAAGTAAACGGTATCCCCAAGAAATGAGGTGGTGATCTCGGCCATGAGCGGACCAAAGAGAAACGACGAGATTCGTGTGCTCGAGCGATAACGATTGCTGATGAAATAACGTTTACCGCGATGCGTTATACCCATGACTTCAATGCCCTTCGCATCCATCACGGCATCGGTGTAGCCGACGAAGTATGCGCTTTCTTCCCGTAACATCTCTAACGTGCCGGTATCGATCACCGAGGGGAGAATGGTGAATCCCGTTTCGCGGTACTCGTCGACGGATACAGTTGGTACTTGGTACTCCATCGAACCAGTATAGGCCATGCTTCGTTACGTTTTCAGTTGGTGTTCAAACCCTACCTATGCCCTGAGTGGTAAACTGAAGCCATGCAAAAGGTCCTAGTCGTTGACGACGACGCGCACATCCGAGACGTGGTCTGCTTTGCATTGCGGCGTGAAGGTTTTGATGTATTTGAGGCGTCCACCGGTCACACGGCGATCGAGCAATTCGAAGACCTGCAACCAGATCTCATCGTGCTCGACGTGTTGATGCCAGAAGGAGATGGAATTGCTGTTTGCGAACAAATCCGTCGATCGTCTCGAATACCCATTATCTTTTTATCTTCCAAAGACGCCGAAACAGATCGTATCAAAGGGTTAGACGGTGGCGGCGACGATTACGTAACCAAGCCTTTTAGCGTTCGGGAACTCGTTGCTCGGGTAAAAGCACAGTTACGACGTAAGGACGAAGCGCCAACTGCATTCAGAAGCCACGTTTCGGTTGGACCGTTAGACATCGATACCGAATCCCGAACATGCGTGATTGACGGCCATACGCTAGACCTGACCCGTACTGAATTTGATCTTTTGACCGCAATGGCACGCACTGAAGGAAAGGTACTCGCTCGCGAAAAGCTTATGTCGGCTGCTTACGCGGCAAATCGGGTCGTCAGTGACCGTACCATCGATAGCCATATCCGCCGTCTACGGCAAAAGTTGCGTCATGTTGGAGTCGAACCAGTTCACACCGTACACGGCGTGGGTTTTCGTCTCTCTTTTGAATAAGCGACAGCGATGATTCGGTTTCGATTACGCACAGTCCTTGTCGGTCTGAGCTTGATTGTCATGATACTGCCCCTGGCAGGGATTCAGATCCTTCGACTGTACGAAAGTGCATTAGTGCGACAGACGGAATCCCAGCTCTTGGCTCAAGGAGCGTTCGTAACGGCCATGTACCGGCAATTACTGCAAGATCTTGATGACCAATACTCCGAACGTTCGGATCAGCTTTTAACCGTCGGTAAAGCCAAACCATTCTCAAGCGAACTCGATCTTGCATCGACAGAGATTCAACCGCCTCTCAACGTCGTGTTTGGGAACGAAACCCCAGATCCCGTCGCCCGTGCAATCGGCGCGACGATCGACCCCGTCCTCGAGGAAGCCGCCAAGACGACTCTCGCGACGATACACGTGACGGATCGCCGCGGGCAGATCGTTGCGACTACAGATAACGCTCTCGAAAAATCAATCGCGTCGTCAGACCCAGTCAACGCGGTGCTCCTGGGAACACCCGTAAGTCAGTTGCGACGCATTTCCGCAACGAAGGAACCGGATCTCATCGGATTCGAAAGCACATCCAATCTATCCGTTCTCGTCGCGTTACCCATTATTGAAAAAGGTAAAGTCGAGGGCGCCGTGGTGCTAACACACCCGCCGCCAAGTATCTTTACGGCACTCTACGCAAAGCGCTATCTCTTGCTCGAAACGACTGGCGTCATTCTCGCGGTCGTCGTCCTGATTTCGATTTTCGCTTCGAGGACCGTAGTGAATCCCATTCAACGACTGGCAAAAGAAGCCAATCTTGTAGCACGTGGGGACCAACAGACCTTCAGCGAGGACTACGTGTATCGGACTCAAGAGGTCGATCAACTTGCTAAACGCCTCAAGGAAATGGCGGATGCGCTGCAGTTGCGCTCCCAATACGTTCGGAATTTCGCTCGCCACATTAGCCACGAATTCAAGACACCCATCACGGCCATCCGAGGTGCTATCGAAGTACTCGAAGATCACGCCGGCGATATGACCATCGAAGAACGCAACAAATTCATGGGGAACGTTCGATCCGACGTAGCTCGACTTGGGCGCCTGACCAACGGTCTGCTGGAGCTCACCAGCGCCGAAATGTCGGTCGCAAACGATGAATCGTGTGCTCTGGTTGACATCGAAACGGAGTGCCAACCCGCATCCCTGCACGGGTCGACCTCCGTCCCAATCGCAATAGCGGCAAAAAGCCTGACCGCCATCTTGTCTCATCTCATTAAAAACGCCGATCAACACGGGGCTAAGTCAATCGAAATTACAAGCATCGTCGTCGAGCAGATGCTCCAAATCGACATAACCGACGATGGTGACGGTGTTCCCGAGTCAAACAAAGATTTGCTATTCGATCCCTTCTTTACAACGTACAGGGACCGAGGAGGGACAGGTCTCGGTCTTTCCATCGCTCAAGCAATAGCACGAAACGCCGATGGCGACCTTGAATACGTTGCTCGATCCATGAAGGTGGGCACGACCTTTCGTGTGACCGTCCCGTTAGCGCGCCCGATTGACCCGAAGATCAGGTCAATCCATAAAGGCGCTCGACATTTTCGCGCGTAATTCGCTGTCGCTCTTGGTCTGGAACATCCTGGAAAATTTCATCCAACACCTCTAACGAACAAGGCCACGTCGAATCCACATGGGGGTAGTCGGACCCCCACATCAGATTGTCTACACCGATTAACTCGCGAGTGAGCACAGCAGGTCGGTCATCTTCGATGGTCGCGTAAAACTGCCGCGACCAGACGTCATGTGGAAGCTCCCCCGTATATTCATCGGAACGGAAACGGTATTCCCGCTGCAAACCCTGATCGACACGATCCAGCCAGTGGCCGATCCAACCGCCATTAAATTCTGCAACCACGAATTTCAAATTCGGGTGGCGTGTCGCAACACCTCGGCAAATCAGGTCCGTCAACGTTCTTTGAATCGTGCTTTGCGTATTCGCGTAATCCGCTATCGGATCGCGCGTTGCCTTGTTGGGCCGAAATTCATGCGGCAAATAGGCGTTCGTTCCAACATGCATCGACAGCGGGAACCCCGCTTCTTCCGCTAAGGTCCACACCGCTTCGTAGCACGAATCATGGTAAGGGGCTTCCGCGGGCGCCGTGCACGGAATGCATCCGCCAAGAAATCCGTTTTCGATAACCCGTTTCAGCTCGTCGTACGCAGCGTTCGGATCCTGCATGGGGATCGCTGCCAGCCCAAACAATCTTGAATCGGAGTGCCTCGTGTAATCCATGAGCCAATCGTTGTAATTCTTCTGGCAAGCCACAAGCAGTTCGGTATTCTCGAAACTAAACAGACCAAAAAAACCGGGGTACAGAAATTCCGCAGCAATCCCATCTGCATCCTGATCGATATATCGACACGATCCGTCTCTGATGCCCTCTCGAAGGCCATCATATCCTCGCGACATGATCGCCATAACCTCCGGATCGGCTAAATCATCGACCTCGGGCTTACGACCAGGTCTTCGTTGGACTTCAATACCGTCGCGGATTCGAAGACCAGCAACGCCTATGCGTCGACGGATACCGGCGTTGCCCTTCGAGGGAATAATGATCGCATCTTGGTCGGTACCAGCGTGCATAACTCTCGGCGCGTCGTCGCCAAACCGCTCAGCCAACCCGATAAATACATCGGCCCCTTCGACCACGTGCGAATCCGCTGAAATTGGCCGCATAGCCATGCCTCTCATTCAATCGCTCAGAAAACGAAGCAGACTAATATCCTAAGTCTTTGTCAATCACCCCTTCCAAGGCTTCGCCGCTATTGAGGTGCTCAAGATTTCTGATGAACCGATCAAGGTTTCGGGATGCTCGAAACTGACTAGCACCCGCCGTATGAGGACTCATAACGACGTTGTCGAATGACCACAGGTCACTGTCCGCAGGAAGCGGTTCACGCGGCGCAACATCCAACGCAGCTCCAGCGATTACTCCTTCCTTCAACGCATTGACCAGGTCTTCCTCGACCATGACTTCACCACGCGTAACGTTAACGAGTACCGCACTGTCCTTCATTGTTTTGAACGCTGCTGAATTAAATTTCCCTCGTGTCTCGGTCGTTAACGGACAACAAATGGACACGACGTCGGATCGAGACAGCATCGAATCGAATCCGTCCGGCGCCAGGACCTCTCTAGCCCCATCCGATGCTTCCATTTGTTCGCGGTCCAATGCGATCACCTGCATGCCAAATCCAACGGCTCGACGCGCCATGGCTTTACCCGTCCCACCGAACCCGAAGATGCCCAAGGTTGTCCCCGTCAACTCGATTTCCTTCGATCGCATTTCAGGTCGATGTTCCCAGGACGATGGCCCTAGACGTAATGCAGTGCCTAGCTGCCGTGTCAGCATCAACAAAAGCCCAAAGGCGTGGTCGGAAAGGTGTTCGCCGACCAAACCTTTTTCGCTGGTTAGAATAACGTCGCTCAAGACAAATTCATCGTAGAGGAACATGTCCACACCCGAAGCGATCGCGTGAACCCACTTAAGGCGATTGCTCGCAAGAAACATTCGCTTAGATAAAAGCCCCAGTAAGACATCGCTATCACCGATATGCTCCATGGCCTCTTCAGGGGTGCTCACGACCACGTCCGCGTTCCCACCAGCAATACGTATGCGCTCGATATCGGTATCAGAGATTGACGGTAAGGTGAGCCCCGGAATGATCAAGATTTTCACGAAAACACCACCTCTACCTCGCCAATCGCAGGACCGAAATCGCCACGCCAGTGCCCGACTTGGGCAATCCTTTGTCGGGTATAGGACCCGGTAATCACGAGATTCCCGCCCTCGATCGATCGATCAAACCGAGCCAACGTGCGAACCAAAGCAACAAGCGAATCAATGTGGTCATCAATATGGTCTTTCGCGGCAACTGTTTCGATCTTCTCGCCATCACACATTAAATCTACGACGAGCGATTCGAAGGGGAACGCACGCCAGTCAAGTTCCCTAACTTCTCCGACCACTATCCCCCACTGCGATAAATTGTCTTCCAACCGCTGCTTTGGCGTCGAGCCAGCCCCCAGACGTTGCTCATTGATCTCAAATGCCGGCGCCACAGCCGCCAACGCAGCAATCACCTCGTCGCGATCCGCGTCCATACGCACATCGCGACGAAAGCGAAAACAGAGCTCGTTTTCAAGACCTAAGACACCAGGTCCGGAGAATGGCAACTCAGCGCCCGTCGAGAAAACTCGTTCCGGCAATATGTACCCAAAGGGTCGAAAGCCTGGGCCCATGGAGTCCCTCGCCTGACCCGACGTCAAACCAACTTTCCAACCCGCATTCTTGCGTCCAGCGAGCGCGCCAAGTTGACGCTCCAGGCCCACGTTGAGTTCATCGCTCATGCATAGTCCTCTAATCTGGATTTCCACGACAACGCCTCCTCCGGAGAGCGGATAGTTGCTCCCATACCCGTTTGCCGCGATACGGGGACCAAAACACGATCAACGTCGAGTGCTGCCAGCGCTCCAAGTCCGTCGTCGGAAGCCGGGTAACTGACCGTAATTTCGAGCTC
>JAKUTI010000146.1 GCA_022448765.1 Pseudomonadales bacterium | reverse complement strand
ATCCCTTGCTCAACAAAACGACCATCTTGCTGATTGATGAACAGAAAATTGCGGACGGTATCGTTGGCCACCGCGAGGTCTAGCCAGCCGTCGTCATTTATATCGACCGGAAGTACGGCGAGACCTTTACCGACGGCGAGCTGTGACCCTTCTTGGTTTACTTTGATGCCAGCTTGCTGTGTGACGTTGACGAAATACCCGCCGTCGTTTCGATAAAGGTAACTGTGGGTGCCGGAAAAATCGGTTGGTGGCCCATAGGCTCTGCCAATACCGGTTAGTCGGTAATCGACTTCGCGATCGATATCCCTCGACCAACCGACGTAGTTGGTGACGAATAGGTCGAGGTCTTGATCTTGGTCAAAATCAAAAAATGCGGCGCTGGTACTCCAGGCATTTTTCGCACCAGCAACACCGGTACTTACGGTGGTATCTTCGAATCGGGTTCCGCCAATATTGCGCAATAACTTATTGTGGCCGTACGCAGAAATGAATATATCGACATAACCGTCGCCGTCGTAGTCGCCGACCGCGATGCCCATGCCGTAGCTTGTGGCATCAAACCCGGTTTCGAGCGTGACGTCCGTGAATGTTCCATTGCCCTCATTCCGGTAAAGACGAGATCGGGGCGGTGGTTTACGCGTTTCTTGCCATGGCCAGTGGTTCGAATTCACGAGGACGAGGTCTTGATGGCCGTCGTTATTAAAGTCAAGGAATGCAACGCCACCTCCCATGGTTTCAGGTAGGAGGCGCTCTCCGTATGCGCCGCTGACATGGGTGAAGGTAATGCCTGCAGACGAGGTGATGTCCGTGAAGACGAGGTCAGGAGCGATTACGTCGTTCCCTTGCGGATTGCTAGGCCCCAAGGGTTCGCGCTGCTCGGTTGCTGTTGGTTCCGGTCGGGCGAAGTGCTGCCCTAGGAAAATCAGAAACCCGAGAAACCCGGCGGTCCCGATCACAATCAACGATCGTCGAATTGCACGGCGAATGCGTGCCTCATCGCGGTTGATATCGCTCATTGATGGATCGGTAAGCCGTATGCTCCACGGCGTTGCAGGTCGTAGATTACTACGGCCTCGGAAGCGTGGTTAGCGGCCGGGTCGCTGATGCGCGCCGATGCCAAGGCGGAGTCGTGCGCATTGTCGTCACGCCGGTACTTCTCGTGAAGTTGACGGTGTTTTTCGGCCTCGGTCGGACGAACAAGCCGGGCATATACCTGCGCAAGACCATAGTGGGCGGTCACGTTTTCGGGATCGATGCGGAGCGACTGTTGATAGTGTTCCGCAGCTTGATCCAACCATGCGAATTCCAAGCGTTTGGAAGTCGCTAATTTTGACCGCTCGAACAGCGTTTGCGCGAGCGTATTGGTTAGCCTGTAGTCCAACGAAAAATCGAATCCCCGAGATCTTGCCTCCGGGTAGTTGGTTTGAACTAGGGCGGTAAATGCATCGATAGCCGCATCTAGGTTCCCGTTCTGAAGGTCCACCAAGCCACCGAACCAGTCCACCGACCAGGGATACGCGCCCTGCACGCTGGCCGATTGCAGGGCTTCAACGGCTTCGCTCAAACGGCCCTCACGCAGAAGTACCCTTGCCAAATTTAGCGCACCCTCGGGGCGATTGAGTTTGATCACCTGACGAAATGCCGCTTCCGCCTGTCGGAGTTGCCCGCGATCGGGTTTCCGTAACAATCCAATCCCGTAGTCGTTCCAGCGCTGCCACTCCGGTATGGCCGGTGAGTTGGCTTGTCGGATCGAGGCGCTAGGAAAGACGACACGGTCTTCGGCTATGGTTGTTACCGGAAGGTCATTGCGGACGAACGTTTCGCCTAGGAAGGCCCGCGTATATGAGGTGTCAAACTTGCGATACTGCAGGCGTACCGCGAGTTCGATAGGCGAAGTTACTGACGTAGGGACTTCAAGACGGTACTGGACGACGTCGGCTGCGCCAGGGGGTATTTGATGGTCGTAGAGTTTCGTGAAAATGTCTTCGGCGTTACGGCGATCGATACGCTTGCCTCGTCGATCGAGAACATAGGCGTTGACGAAGTGCGACCATGGGTCGAGTTCTCCATCGATACTTCGCAGAGCGCCGCTTCGGCCGATGGTCTTGCCGTCAGCCGTTGCCGTTACATCGAGCCAGATCTGATTCGAATCTGCTGTTCCTTCGGAAAATAGATGCCCGAGCGTCAATGTTCGGATCACGATGTCAATGAGATACGTCGACCCGGGTTCGAGTGCGGGGATATTGGGACGTAAGGCTTGATCCACGGGAGCGTCAATGCTTACGCCTTCTCGAACCGCGAATACATCGAGCCGGAGTGAGTCTTTTAGGATTCGTCGGTGGTTTTCGTTCACGCTTTCTGGCATGTCCAGCAGGTGCGGTATGGCGGTATTGGCCGCCGGGAAATGGTGGCCATGAACCGCCATCGTCCCTGTTAGTGCGTCCGGTTTTGCGCCGAAATCCTTTGAGGGCGTTAACGGCATATGGCACTCGTTACAACTATCGATGGCCTTGTCGGGGTAATAGAAGCTGGCAACACCGTGCCCGGAGACGCCGCTTAGAAGGTAAGAGTCGTAGTGGTTTTGGCCGCGCAACCAGCGGTAATGGTTGAGTTCTTCTGGCAAATGGACCTTGTGGCACGTGCCACAGAATTCGGCACTCTTGTGAAGCGGTTTTAGGAAAGTCCTTTTGTGGAATGACGGTTTCCCTTTAATGAGGATACCGTTCAGCCATACCAGCCTGGGGTCGTCCGAAAACGCGAAAGGATAGTGTTCTGGAGTGCCGATTAAGTAATCCGCGTTTCCGCGTGGACTGTTGAGTTGTTCGATGGCGTGGCAAGCGACGCATGTGATGCCGGCATTGGCCGTTGGATGTGCGACGTCGTCAAAGTCGGGGTCGTCAAAGGCGCCGGAAAAGAGCGGTACGGGGTCGTGGCATCCCGCGCAAAACCGCGCGGCACGAACGTCTCCATCCCGCGCCATGGCCATCTGGCGGGTATTGCGTACTGAGAAAAGGTAGGCGGGATTGTTGAATGATGCGAACCGGTGGGCACTGTATTGCCACTGCGCATGGACGTCTTGGTGGCAACTCGCACAATAGTCGTCTCGCATCAGATCGGTCGCGTCGATGAATCGTCCGTCAGCGGGCCGAGCTAGAGAGGGAAAGAAATAGGGTTCCGGGGCGATTTCACCGTCGACGCGCTGAGTTTCGCTAAGCCATACGCCGACGACGCTGAGGCCAAGGCTGGCGAAACCAATTCCTATCCCGACGCCCCAGCGAATGCGTGATCCCGCGAGGCGATGGAGGACGAAGAGCCAGGCGATGACTAAGGGCGCGATGACGTGCAACCAGTAGAGACTTTCGCGGCCGACAGGATGCCTTACTTCAACAAGAGGGATACCCCGCGTGAGTGCGATTCCGGTGATCAATACGACGATCAGCGTTGCGAAAAGTGCGAGTCCGAGACGAACCGCAATCCGGTTTGGTCGATCGATGGCACGTCGTAGGTGGAGAATCGCGTAAACGATTGAGGGCACAATAATGACAACACCAAGGACAAGATGTGCCAGAAACGCGGTCTGGTAGACGGCATTTTCAAGAGTTACGTCGTTCAGCCACTGCAAGAAGGTGATGGTCGCGAGATAGACAGAGTCAACAACCAGCAGCGAAAAAAGCACTAGGACAGCGACTAGGAGTTTACGTAATCCAGGGCCGACGACCTCAGTGCTCTGCAAGACGGGTCCTGCTAATGCGATAGCGATGCTTTGTCAGACGAGGCGTCATGTCGTGTCAACGGCCAGCCTGGAAACGAACATTGTAGCGCTCGTGCAGTCGATTCCGGTGCGCCAACGCGGCGGTATCTAGTGAAAGATTACTGGGGAGCGGTGCGATGGTTTCGCCGTGTTCGGTGTACAGGTCCATGTCCTTCGCGTAGCCGCGGAAATCTAGGACAAAGTATCTTTCGTATCCCGGTAGGGCCGGTGCTAGTGCGGGAAACTCCAGATGAATCTCTTCGCCGCCACCAATGATGGCTAGAGCGCCGTCGACTTCTTCAATCAGTTCGTGTGCGTCACCGAGTGTCGTGTAAAAGCCCGCTTGATACTTCGTGTCCCAATAGGGGGAGCGGTCGTCGTAGTCGTAATGGGGTAGTCGTTGCTCGGCGGTGGCACGTTTGGGAAAACCGATTTTCCCGATGCGTGCGGAGACGGGTTGAATGGTTATAGGGACGGTGTCAGTGAGGGCCTCTTCCCAGACGATCTGTAGGCGATCCCAGTATATTTCCATGTTGGTCGAGAGTCGCAGTGCGGTTGTGCCGGAAGGTAGGTTGGTCAGCGGAACGGCCATGGGCTTGGGCATGCCTGCGGGGTAACCAAATTCCGTGAGCAGTGGATGCCACATTCCGTCCCTGTCTCTAATCTCTATGCTGGGTGCCCGGTATCGTTTTCCAGCTTGCCAGGCAGCGAACACGGTTTGAGAGTAGCCGTACTCTACCCAGCCATCTGCGAGCAGCACGGCTCCGGCAGTTTCGATGGGGTCATCGAATTCCAACGTGATCACTTGATTGTCATCTAGAAGACCAACGAATCGGTGGTCGATTGAACCCGGGTCCGGGGCGCGTTTATCCCGGCGTCTCACTAGGCTAGTGACATCGTTGCCGCTTTGATTTGTGGCGCGGCTCGGTCGGATAGAATGTTGGTAGGTGATCGCGCGGCCGGTGACGACGGGATCATTGACCCCCATGCGTTCATCGAGAGCGAGCGACCAGTCTTCGGGTAAGTCGTACACATCGATTGTCACCGCATCGACGTAGGCGGCTTCTTCCATGGGTTCCGTTAATTTAATGAGGTAACGACCGTTGCGTGGTCGCAATTGGTCCGCCCGCATCAGGTATCGCTCAAACGGACGTGGCGGATTGTAGACCCCGGGTTCCGCAAGAAATCCCAATCCGCCGACGCCTAGTACATCGGTGGCAAATCGATACGACGACCCGTCCCAGGCGAAGACAACGGGACAACTGGCGAGTTGCCGTTGGATTTCGGCGACCGTGTGGATCTCATCCGTGCTTAGATTGCTTTCTGATTGAGATACACCGTCGGACCACTCCAGCGCGACAAAATTGGCCGATTCCTCGCCGGCGAGCCCGATGCTGATCGGGCTTAAGCTCTGTCCAGGTCCGGAGTGAGAGTCTAATGACTCCACCACTGACCAACGTCCACCACTGCGAACCTTGATACGTGTACCGATACCGGATGCGTTAGAACGCATTTGCTCGGCTTCGCTCTTTCCAGTTGGGATCAAGGTGAGAAAAGGGTGGCGCCCAGGGCCGGGGTGCCAGGCATAAAGCCCAGTCTTTCCCACCACCACGACCGACGGTCCGTCCTCGGGCCGCAATGTCACCGCAATTGCCGACGTAATTTCGATGTCACTCGTGAATAAAAAGAGATCGTTCGCAAGGTCGAAAACATCAAAGCCGTTTGGACCTGAAAGCAACAAGTCGGGACGTCCGTCACCGTTAAAGTCGTTGACGGCAATCTCGTCCCAGGTGCGCTTCGATCGATCTGGCGCGATCACCGGTTCGAATTGCCAGGCCGACCCATTCCGTTGCCATACTCCCAGTCCACCGGGCTTTTGTAAGGTATAAATCTCAGTGAAACCGTCAGCGTTAACGTCCGCGACGGTTAATGCTTTGATGGCGCTTTTGCTTAGGTCCTTGAGTGCGGGGACGGTTTTGTATTGCCATGTCCGGTCGTTGTGCCAGATGTCGTGCTGGTCATTGGGACCCAGTACCAAAAGGTCGATGTCGCGATCGGCGTCGAGATCCGTCGCAAGAATTTGCGTGCCACCCTGACTGCGCAGGCCAAGGTCTCCGGCCAACGATCGAAAGGTCCCATCTCGATTGTTGGAAAGCAGTAGATTGCCGGTTGGGCCGGTCAAGAAGAGATCGAGATCGCCATCGTGGTCACTGTCAAACAAGGCGCCTGCGAGGCATGGTTCAGCGGCATTGACTGGGATTGGGTCCCATTGGGCTCTAATAGTTTGTTGCCATAGTCGAGCACCTTCGGGAGAGCAGAAAGCAACGTCGACAAGACCGTCGTTATCGATATCGCCCCACAACGGAGCGCCGGTTTGCCCGTTGAGTGGGTGTCCCTCAAGGACGGTAAACCCGCGTTCTAGGTTCCCTTGAAAGATAGTCGTCCCGAGGGTTGTGCTTACGACGAGGTCGACTAACCCATCCGCATTGACGTCGACACTCGTTAACGTTGCGTTGTTCCAGTTCTTGAGATCAATACGCTGGGGTTCGCTAAAGAGAGCGCCGTCAGGAATTTCAGGTGGGCTTCGAGGTGGCGTTGGGGTTGCCAATGCCTCAGCTTTTGGCCCCATGCGTTTGTAGGAGAAGCCAGCAAGTTTTGCGGCTGGATTCGGTTCAAATCGCTGGTAATCCTCAAGTAAGTCGGTCGCTTCGTCTACGCGTTTTGTTCTTCGCAATGCTTGGGCGGCTGCCCAGTAAGCGCTGCGTAAATAGGGGTCGAGTGCAACGGCTCGAACCAACCACGTGGAGGCCTCCACGTGGTCGCCTGCCTGGAGTAGGGCTTGGCCGAGGAAGTAGGTGGCGTAGGCGTCGCCTGGATCCATTGAGGCGACATTTTGAAACAAGGGTATCGCTTGTTCGGTTTG
>JAKUTI010000145.1 GCA_022448765.1 Pseudomonadales bacterium | reverse complement strand
GACCATTCAAGAACGCGCATGGTCCTCGCCCATCTGGATCGTACCTCGTTGATTCAAAAGCGTAGCGATTGCGGTACGCCTCACTTCCTCATGCGAAGTAAGCTCAGCTCCTTACGACCCAACACTTAAATTAGGGCAAGGGCACTTCCTGGCTATCCTGGATTCTGGCCCTCGTAAATGACTGCAACGGGCTGTCGGAACGCAACTGCTCAAGCCAGAATACCCCGTCGAATGGGACGCTGTTTGCACGAGTTGAAACGAAATCAAGGTCACCGTCTAAATCGAGATCCAACGCAGCAAACTGGTCAAACATACCCCGGCGGCGCCGTGATATATCGTGCCTGGTCCATTGCTGTCGAGCGTCACCCGGATTTTCGAACCAAGCAAGCCGCCCAAGTCTGTCCGTGACAGGCCCGTCTCCGTCTCGATCTCTCGGATCCGCACTGTAGCTCCCAGTCATCGCGTCCAAATCACCGTCTCCGTCGATATCGGCTAGTTCTATTCCGGTGACGGTATCAGGCCAATTGGTGCCTATCAGGTGTATTGGCCAAGCCTCGAGCGGTCGTTCGGGCTGCTCTAGCCACACCAAATTCGATTCCTCTTGTAACACCACGTCCATCCGCCCGTCATGATTTAGGTCACTAAAATCGACGTGGCTTCCAGTAATTAAGGGACGCCCATCAAGAGGTCTATTTGCTATCCGTTCGCTATTAGGAACCGTGGTGTCGGCAATGCGTATTGCGCGCTCAACAAACGATATCTCCGATTTGCCAACGTTCTCGTACCAAAATACGCGTATTTCCCCCCTTGATCCCGCGAAAACATCCAGGTCACCATCGCCATCGAAATCGATCGGCCGAGAATTGATGGGGATGCGCACTCTACCCATCTCATGTTCCTTCCACGAAGTGCCAAGTAGGGGATCACCCTTCACTTCAAACCACGATATTGCGTTTAATTGAGTTGTATCCATACGGGGATTCTGGGCCCCTTTGTTGGCGGCAACGACTTCCAACCGACCGTCAGCGTCCAAATCGGCAAAGAAAACACGAATATAGGAACCACGATCCAACGTCATCGGCAGAATGAGACGGCGCCACGGGACAGTCCGCGCCGCAGCGCCTCCCGGGTTCTGTAAGTACACAAGATGCGCCAACTCACTTGCGACCATGACGTCCGGATACCCGTCGCGGTTCAAATCACCGATCGCAACGTCCTCTGGGGCAGCCGCACTCTCACCTTCGATTAGGGTCGTTAGATCCCAACGGCCAACATCCTTCGAACCAAAAGCAACTCTTACGTGCCCGTCCACAACGTTGCCATACGACGTATCGGCCTCATGGACGGACACGATGTCGATATTCCCGTCCCCATCTAAATCCCCCAGTTCAAGTCCGTCGCTCCCAGCAATTCCGCTGATTCCGGTATCGTCGATGATGTGTTCCCGCCATGCGATATACGTCCCATTCATGGCTCGAGCGCGTGTACGAGCGAGATCAACGGTCGCGCTGGGGTTATTAACCGGCAATATCCTACCCACACTAGGGGACGATTCACCACCGCTCCCCTGAAGCGCAATCCCGATTACGACGAGATACTTGATTCGCTGCATAACAAAGCTACTGGCAACGACGGCGCGCGTTGGGCGACCCGCCTGGCGCCGCGCAGCACTTAAAGAATTTATAGGCCGAGTTTTGATGGTAACTGCGTCCTTGTGGCTCCCGACGACCATAACGTTTTACTCCATTCACGTGACCCCCAGACTTCGACAACGCATTCGGATAGCTAACTCATTATGTGCGCTTTGATTAGCTTTTCGTCCAGCGAAACGCCAAACCCCGGCTCATGGGAAGGAAAGCAATGACCGCCCCTAACCTCGGAGCTCATCGCCATCATCAGTTCGGTGGAGCGGGATTCATCACCGAAACTCTCGGCCCAATTGCATTGATTTGACGTGAGGCAAAGGGGCAATCCGAAAGCGCTACCCCCCCTGTGTGGAGTGAATTCCAAATTCGCTGCACGCGCCTGCGACTCGATTTTTCTCAAGGCAGTAACACCACCGCACCAGCTGACGTCGGGCTGCAGGACGTCGGCCGCTTTGTGTCGAATAAGTTCGGCAAACCCAAACTGCGTGTACTCGTGCTCGCCACAGGCAATCCGCGTACTCCCAACCTCTCGAACCAACCGCGCGTAGCCTTCCAAATCGTCAGGTGATAGTGGCTCCTCAATCCAATACAGGTCGAGCGCCTCGAGCTTACGCGCCATATCGATGGCGTACTCAACATCATTCCAACGAGTAATACACTCGATCATTAGAGATTTATCTGGACCGATCATCTCTCTTGTTCCGATCAGCGCTTTTTCCGTGCGCCCCTTCCCACTTTCCCCTTGGTCCACCCCGTCTGCGACCACTACTTTAAAGTGTTCCACGCCACGACGAAGCGCTGCGTCTATACCCGCGGTATTCGTCGTTTGGTACACGGGGATGCTGTCCCGCTTCGTGCCACCGAGAAGATGATGAACGGGCTGCTCAGAGTACTTACCCAGAATGTCCCACAACGCGTTGTCTACACCGCTCAACGCCATAACAAAAACCCCACGGCGCCCATAGAACAGTCCCGAGGAGTACATCTGGTTCCAAAGCATTTCGACATTGAGCGGGTTAGTTCCAAGCAGCAAGTGCTGCAGGTGGCCCTCGATTATTTGGCAGCTAACCTTGCCCCCTGCACCTAAACCATAACCGGTAATGCCTTGTTTCGTTTTTATGACGACGAGGATCGAGCTGGTTAGCTGCGCAAACGGACCCCTATAACGCCATCGACGCGGATCAACGTCTGATTCAAACGCCACCGACGTCGAGGGATCAAACCCCTTCCACATTCGAACTGGGAAAGCCTCGACCGAAGTGATCTTCAAGGTGTCCGCAGCTCTAACCCCATCTGCGGTGCTGATTCCGGCGGCCATCAAAAAGCCACTCGCTCCTACGATTCCCAGTTCCGTGAGAAAGCCTCGGCGACTTTGTGGCTGCATAGCATGAGTCTTCAGAACCTTCTCCGATCAAGCGCTTTGCTCGCCGTGAACATACAAACTTCACCTCTAAATGAACACCCCATCGCAGGCATTCGATCTCTTTTCCGATTTGATCGCGTCAGCGCACCACATCCATTTCCCAGACGACCAACCCAATCTGACCGATGCAACGAAGTCTCCAAAACCACCTTCGAGGTCGCTATATTGGATGGCAACAGGACTCCGAAAGCGTAGCTGAATGTCTGAAAAGTTCCACAGCCCGAATTTAGACAAATCGACAATATTCTTTTTTTCCTTCGGTCAGCTGGCCGAAGGTCTAATGAACAGCGCGTTTGCCATCCTGTTGTTCTTTTACTTCAACCAGGTATTAGGGCTATCTGGAACCCTGTGCGGTTTAGCGCTTCTCATTGCAACGAGCATCGACGCGATAACCGACCCCGTCATGGGAACCATATCGGACAACTGGCGCTCCTCTTTAGGCAGGCGCCACCCATTTATGTACGCTTCCGCCTTGCCGCTGGCGATTTCTTTTTACTTCTTGTTTGCCCCCGCCTTCGATTCGGGCAACGCGTTATTCGTTTGGTTGACCGGTTTCGCCATCCTCACGCGAATGAGCATGACCTTATTTCACGTACCGCACATGGCATTTGGTGCGGAGCTGTCTGACGACTTCGATAGGCGGACGAATCTCGTCGCGTATCGAATGCTTTTCGGGGTATCCGGATGGATCCTGCTTAACGCCGGATTTGCGGTTCTATTTGCCCCGACGGACGAATACCCGAACGGTCAGCTCAATCCAGCAAATTATCCTTGGTTTGCCGGAATGCTGTCGGTAGGAATTTTCGTTTCAATCGTGTTGACGAGTTGGGGGACGCGCTCCGTGATCCCCTTTTTGCATCAGCCACCACCAACCCAAAAAGATCACCTCAACCAATCGCTGGAAGATGTGCGCATCTCGTTGACGAATGTGTCTTTTCGCTGGTTGGTAATCTCTTATGTGGTCGGATCCATTCCCGCCGCAATCGCCGGCTCACTCGCGTTGTACGTAAACACCTTTTACTGGGAGCTCACCCCTTCGCAAATCCCCGCCGTGATGCTTGCCGGATCCCTAGCCACTTTGGTCGGATACGCGATCGCGCCAATAGCCGGACGGCGCGTAGACAAGCGACAGCTGATGATGGCGGGTGCTTTTCTCTGGGCAATGGCGACGCTAACGCCCTTTGCCGTGAGGTTCCTGGGCGCGTTTCCGCCGATCGGGACTCCTTGGAGCGTTGCTTTCTTAATGTGCTGCGCCATGGTCGGCGGCGCGGGTCTAGCCCAACTGGTCGTCGCCGTCTCAAGTATGCTGGCCGACGTCGCGGACGAACACGAACTCGCCGAGGGGCAACGAAGTGAAGGCGTATTCTTTGGCGTTTTCTCCTTTTGCACAAAAGCCTCCAGGGCATAGGCATAGCAATCGCCGGAATCCTCATCGACCTTATCGCCTGGCCAACTGGCGCCACAATCAGGACCGCGGCCGATATTCCCGCAGACACCCTTACGCTACTTGCCGTCATCGCTGGCCCGCTCGTCGTGGTGGCTCTTTCACCTGTTTTTTACTGTATCCGTCAATACAAGATCGATAGAACACGGCATGCCGAGATCCAAACGGCCCTGAATCAACGCCGTCGCTAATGAGAGACTGCGTGAAACCATTCGCGGCTTCCGCTCTCCAATAAGTTGCCCCGGCAGGGCACCTACCTTTCACTGAATACTGGCGCTAAACGCATCCGGCACCGCTCCGGCATGTACTCATAGCTTCTAGCCGTGAGTGGTCTCGTGAGACTCACGGGTAGTTCCAACCGCTAGAAGATCAATTCGACGGCAGACCCGTCTACAAATGCCGCACTTGTGCGATTGCTATCGACCGAGGGTTCCGCCATTTCTGAATCCCAATCAGCCAACATTTCTTCGAGGGTTTCAACGATTGTTGGATGCTCGTCAACCAGGTTGATTCGTTCGCCCGGGTCGGTAGAGAGGTCATACAGGACGGTCAACTGCCCCATCGGCGAATCGCGATTGGCGACGACCATGATGAGCTCGTCGTTAGGAGTCAGCAACGCACGATCTCGAGTCGTCTTATTGACCTTCCAAAGCTTCCAGTTCTTGAAGCGAACGGCACGATTTGGTCCTGCCCGCCAAAACAATGCCTCGTGTGGGACTGATTTGTCTTCCCCCCGAAGAAACTTGATTAAATCGACGCCGTCGATTCGATCTTCAGAGGTAACTTCAATTCCCGAAGCAGCAAGGATCGTCGGAACAATGTCCAGCGAACTGACCATCGACTCGAACCGGGTTTTCGGAATCGTCGCAGGCCAATGCATGATGTAGGGCACTCGCACGCCACCCTCGAGCTGGTATCGCTTTCCCCCCGAAAGCGGCGAGTTCGTGCAAGCGCCTTGCGTATATATAGCGCAGCCGTTGTCCGACAGAAAAATGATCAGCGTCTTCTGCGCCAGCCCTTCTTCCGTGATCTTCGCCTTTATTGCGCCAACGCTGTCATCCAGCGCACTAACCATGGCGGCATATATCCTTTGCTGCTCTAACTCGATACCGCTGTACAGATCGAGATACTTTTTGGTTGCTTGGAGTGGCACGTGCGGTGCGTAGTGGGCCACGTACAAGAAAAATGGGTTGGACTTGTTTCGTTCGATAAAGCCCAACGCCTCGCGCGTAATGGTTTCGGTAAGGTAACCACCGTCCTCGACCGGAGTCTCGTTCTTGTAAAGCGGGTGTTGATCACGGGTCGAGAGGGTATACCTGGCAACGAGGCCGTCGTTCGAAGGCCTTGTAGTCGGGCTTTCTCTTGTCCGGTCATATCCTCCCGGAATCCACGTTTCGACACCTTTGGTGTCGGGAGAAATGAAGATTCCGCGACTGTTCATGCCGTAAAAATAATCAAAGCCACGACGATTCGGTCGCTGCGACGCCTGCCATCCCAGATGCCATTTGCCGATCAGACCCGTTCGGTAACCCTTCTCGTTTAATCTTTCAGCAACAGTCTTTTCGGAGGCTGGAAGACCGGATCGGCCGTTGTTGTTGAAGTGATAACCGAACCGCTGTGCGTATCGCCCGGTAATGAGCGCTGCACGCGACGGACTGCAGACCGCCGACGCCACATAGCCTGACGTAAACTGAACACCCTCCCGTGCCAGCTCATCGATGTTGGGCGTACGGACGTGTTTACTTCCATAAACTCCCACGTCACCGTACCCAAGATCGTCGGCGAGGATCAGCACAATATTGGGGCGCTCAACCCAGTCGCTCTTTTCACTACTCGCCAACAACGGGTTGTTCGTAACCGTAAGAAGTAAAACGATAAGAAGCCGCGTCCAGACTCTACTCGATGAAAACGTGCATCTAGTGGTCCTATAAAAAATGCTCATGATTGCACTCATCTATCTTGCTCAGGGTGGCCGGTGGGTAGCGCGCCTCGCCAGCCGAGGACCAGTCTCTGCGAGAGTTCCACAACCATACTCGCTTCCGCGGTTTCTTTCGCAAGATTCACGTACTCCATGGGATCACTCTGGAGGTCGTAAAGCTCGACGAGGACCGGTCCATCGCCGCTGATTGGTGTCCATTCGGTGTAGCGATTATCCAATGTCCTCAGCGTCCGGCCATGATAGCCCTCGCGTTTTGACT
>JAKUTI010000144.1 GCA_022448765.1 Pseudomonadales bacterium | reverse complement strand
TTGAGAAATAGCAGCCATCCCAACGGCAATAGAGGTAAAAGCCAAAACCGTCGGCCCGCCATCATCACGAGCACCAGGCGCAACAAATAAAAATCAGGCCGGGTCATCGTGCGAAAGCCGGATCCAACAAAACAACATCGCCTGGGTCGGGTCGCCGAATTTCATCACGTTCTCGCGCCGACGCAACAAGCCACATATAGCCGTCTTCAAGTGAGGGATCGAGCGGAATAGCGCGGGGATCCGGCGAGCTTTGGGCAAGAGCTTTGTGACGTACCAAGGTCCCTTGGGCAGACAAATTCTCTTCTACATGGATCACACCATCCGGCAGCGCCAACGTCTCGTCCGTAGGAACGCTAATTTCCCATACGACTCCGTCTGCCGCCTTTGCCAACGCGGCGGGTTCACCATCAAACACCAAGTGGCCCTCGGCAATGACCAGCACGCGGTCGCATGCAGCGGCCACATCCTCCACCACGTGCGTTGAAAAGAGCACGATACGTTCTTGCGCAAGACGACCCAGCAACGTTCGAAATCGAATCCGTTCTCTAGGATCCAGCCCGACGGTTGGTTCGTCGACGACGATGACCGGGGGTAGCCGGAGTAGGGTACGAGCCACCGCAACACGTTGCCTCATGCCACCAGATAACGAGCCAATTGGAACGTCAGCCTTGTCGCCGAGGCCCACTTCACGAAGAAGCTCCGCTACACGTTGTTGCCGTATGTCACGAGGAACGTCGTAAAGTGCCGCGTAATAAGACAGGTACTCTTGGGCTGTGCTACTCGCCGGTAAGCCCGCATCCTGAGGCAAATAACCAACCCAATGTGCCAGATACCGCTGAATGGCTGGGTAAGGCGCTTTACCCAGATGAATGGTACCCCCGGTCGGATCGATCACGCCCGCCAACTGGCGTAGCAGCGTGGATTTGCCAGCCCCGTTGGGACCGAGCACACCGACCATGCCCCGTTCGACGGTAAAACTTATGCCTGAAATGGCAGTCATGGGATTTGCGGGTTCCCCAAAAGATCCGAGCCACCCGGCCAATCGTTCCCAGGCCCGGTATCGCCGAATACCTTGTCTTGCTTGGTTAAACTCCGCGGCCTTCCGTCGGCAATACCCAACCATGGCGATCCCTAGAGCCGCAAACGTAAGCAACAATACCCGTCCGGAGAACGTCTCACTGGTGAACTCGTTGAATTCGGAGCGTTCAATCCCAAAGAACTCATGCCATCCAAATAGACCCAGACCCACCCATGGGAGTAATTTGGCCGCAACGTTCTCAAAGCCACCGGGAAGCACTGTGCCGCTCGCATCAGTGCATCCTCGCGCACGCCGGACATCTACGGCACAGCGGGCCAGTATGCTCGCCGCGATCATCGTAAACACCAAACGCCAAAAAACGCTCTCTAATTGAATGGCCAAATAGACAGGTCCGCCGGCAGCCAGCAGTAGGGGCAGCAGCCTTTCCTTCGCGTCAACGGGCAAGAACGGTTGCCCCCCCAACTCCAACACTTTCTTGACGTAATGTTTCGGCGCATCGAGGGCTCGACGTAACGCACCCGGTAGTCCGTAACTCTTGGTCAAATATCGAACTTCTAACGCCGGAGGTCCTTCTTTAAACTTCGGTTGGACTGATCGTCGTGGTTGAAAGACCATTACCACCAAGGCAAGCAACGATCCGCCGACCAAAAGCGCAACCACGACCTGCCAAAGCAACGACGTGAGAGTCTCCGTCAGAACCAAGCCCGACATAACCGATGCTGTCAGCCCAATCCAGCCAAGCGCCAGCCAAGGTCCAATACGGCCGAACAAAAGATCGAGGCGCCGGAGCAACGTAAAACCCACCGGTATGATGAGCAGAGTCAACAGACTCGAGGTAATGAGTCCGCCGATGACAATGGTCGCGAATGGCGGCCAAATCTCGAACTCACGCCCAGTGGCAATGGCAAGGGGCCACAAACCGGCCACTGTCGTTGCCATGGTCAACAAGACCGGTCGAGTTCGTTCTCGAACGGCTGCGTAAGCGGCGGCGCCAGGGCTCCATCCCGCGCCCAACACGAGTTGCTGCATCCGATCAACGAGCAATATCGCCGGATTCACGGTTAGGCCGATCAGCGCGACAGCGCCGACCATCGCCATAGGTCCTAGGGCTACCCCCGCAAACACCATGGCCCAGGTTGCCCCGAGCAGGGTGATTGGCAACGAAAGGAGCACTAAAACGGGCAACGTGAGTGACTCGAAGGTCATCGCCAACACCAAGAAAAGTAATAGCACGACGGGCAAGATGACCTGTTGAAGTTGGCTGGTGGTTTCGTCTTGGGGAGCCGTTTCGATGGTAAAACCTTCAGGCCTCGGTACAGCTCTCATCGCCGCAACCACCTGCTCTTCAATAGCTAGTCTTGTCGGACCTGTATCTTGGACACTGTTCTCAAAATTGTAATTGACGGTCGTTTCGCGACGACCGTTGTGATGCAAGATGACTCGCGGTGCTGGCATACGCCGCAGTGATGCCAGAGCTCGCACGGGGACCGCGCCAGCCTCGGTCTGGATTCGTAATCGCTCCAAATCGCGTATTCCCCTGTCCTCCAATCGGGCATTGAAGCGCTCAACAACGACGGGGAGCTCTCGGCCGTTGGGCAATAAGAAACCGGTTTGCATTGTCACGCCTTCACGTCCCGCGAGACGCAACGCCGGCACGAGGTCGCTCACCGAAAGTCCCATCGATTCGATCACCTTCTCACGTGGTTCGATCCAAAATTCGTCCATCCCAGGACGATAGTTTTCCCAGGCGTCACGGATAGGTCCCATCGATTCAAGTTGTTAACGGACGCTCCGGGAATGCGTCGTCAACTCACGACTATCCGGTCCGGACAACACGACCTCAGCGGGTCCACCACCAAACATCTCGCCACCGCCACCACGACCTCCGCGTCCCTTGCCACCATCACCCATGCCCCCTTGGCCGGGGCGCAGCACATACATGCGTCGATCGTTCCGGTCAATCCGGCGAACTATCGAGCGCACGTCTTGGACGCTAAATCCAGGCGGTCGTATGTCCTCTTCGACTAAATGCACGGTCAAAGTTCCTTCATCTTCGCGGATGAGGGCCTCAACCATGTCAACGCCATCGAGTTTCATGACCGCACTCTCTAATTTCGCCATTCCGTCGCTGACGGTATTAATCGAGGCCGATCCCCGCGCAAATTGAACAGACATCTCAACCGTATCTGCTTCGCGGACATTGGAAGATCCTGAACTTGTCAACAGCCACGGAAGCGCAATTACGGTGGTAATCAGCACGGCGGCCAGTGTTCCTGCAATCCAGGAAGGTGGCCGCCGCAGCGCACCGGTCACGACACGCTCGAAAAAGATTCGTATCGCATCGGGCGGAACCGAGTCGCCCCTTAAGGCTCGCCGTGCTCGACGAATGGACAAGTCTCGAACCACCGCCGGCGCCGATAAACGTTGTGCGAGTAGGGGCACCAAACCCACGGCAACGACCAAAGAAGCCAACAACGGCAACAGAATTGCCATCGACACCACCAAGATCATCGACCGCATCTGCTCGCTATCGAAATCAACCAATTGGAATGGCAAAAACACTACTGCCGTCGTGAGACTCGCGGCGGTCATGGCACGAACCGTCCGTCGCAACCCTTCACGCACGGCCGCCGTTATTTCGGTACCACGTTCGAGGCGTCGTTGGACCGCCTCAAAAACCACCACGCTGTTGTCGATGACCAACCCGATCGCAATGGCTAAGCCCATCAATGTAATGATGTTGATCGACTGGCCACTGAGATAGAGGAGGGCGAGCGCGGCGAGAAGACTCATCGGCACCGCGATACCAACCACGGCAACTGCACGCCATTGTCTTAAGAAAAGGTACAGCACCACGAGTGCAATCAAAAAACCCGATCCAGCAAGCTTCCCCAAACGAGTAATCTGTTCTTCAATTTGTTCGGCCGCGTCAAAGCCAATGACCAGATCGATACCAAGCGGTGCCACTTCAGCACGAACTTCCAGAAGACGCTCCCTCAGCGAAGCTCCAAGACGAACCAAGTTGGCACCCTGTTCCTGAAAAAGCACCAATCCGACCGCCGGTTTTCCGTTAACCCGAAATCGAGATTCCTCGCGTGCCGTCCCGAAGACCAGATCACCTACGTGCCGTAACCGGGCAGCGCGATTGGGCTGAATTTTCGCATTCGCCAACGAATCAAGGCCCCCTGGCCGACCATCAAGCATCACCGCCTGACGCCCGCCCTCGGTCTCAAGCCCACCCACAAACTCTTGACGACCTACGTTCCGTCGTACCGCATTAGTAACTGTGTCGGTGGTAATACCAAGCGCATTCGCGCGGTCCGGATCGACCGTGACCGTGACTTGTCGCCGCGCCCCGCCGTTCGGTTGCGCCTGACTCACCCCCGATACCGATGCAAAACGCGGTGCAATTTGTTGTTCCACGAGGTCGTACAGGGTGTTGATATCGCCGCCAGCTCTACCCAGCACATGAATAGTCATCACGAAACTGGAGAATGTTTCGGTACCCGACGAGTTAACGTTGACGTAGGTACCCGGCGGTTGCGAACGTTGCAAATCCGCGGCCAACCGCCGCAACTCAAGCTCGCGAACTTTGACGTCGCTACCGGCCTCGAAACGAATTCGAAACTGACCACTGGAGCCACTGATCATTCCCCACGACTCCGAGACCTTAGGTAGCGTCGCGACTTTCGCTTCCAGCGGCATCAGAAGATCACGCTCAATCATTTCCGGTTCACTACCAGACCGTCCAAATGCAACCGTCACCTGATCACCCTCGAGCGCGGGGAAAAGCTCGACTGCCATGCGCTGCCACGCGATCAAGCCAAGCAAGACCACGCCGACAAAAAACATGGTCACCGCCACAGGACGCTGCGTGGGTAGATCGATAATGCTCATCGAGGTCGCTCTAGAAGGGCTGCACCCTTAGAACCGAAGAAATCTGTCAAGCCAAGAACCTTCACCGAGCTTGATCTACAACGTAGCTATCGGACCGATGGCCGGGATGCAAACGGTCAAGCAACAGGTAAAGACTGGGCAGAACAAAAAGCGACCCTAAGGTTGACGCGATAATTCCGCCGATGATGGTGATGGCCATGGGCGTACGCAGTTCAGCGCCTTCGCCAGCACCGAACGCCAACGGCAAGAGAACCAAGACCGTCGTTAATGTGGTCATAATAATCGGGCGCAGTCGTATGCCGGTGGCTTCAGCCAACGCTTCGATGCGCGATCGTCCTTCCGTCATTAAGCGACGCGCGGTCGCGATGAGCAATACGGCATCGTTAACGGCGACGCCGGCCAGCACAATCAACCCGAGCATCGCCATAACGCCTATCGGTTGACCTCCGGGTACCAACGCTACCGCAACACCGATTAATCCAAGAGGTACGGCAGCGAGCACCGTAAGCGGATGAATCAACGATTCGAACGAGCCCGCGAGAACCATGAAGACGAGCACCAAGGCTAAAACCGCCGCCAGTCGCAACTCGGCAAACGTCCTTACACGTTCAGCTTCTTCTCCGCGCAGACGTAGTTGGAGACCGGCCGGCAACGACACTTCTCGTAGGGCCGCGTTGACGGCACGAACCGCATTCGGATGATTAGAGCCTTCGGCAATTTGTGCAGTGACTAGAGCAGTCCGGCGCTGGTCTTGTCGAAAAATCTCGCGTGCGCCTTCGGCTTCGACAAACCGTGCCACTTCGCTTATTGCTACCTTACGTCCGCTGTTGGTCTGAAAGATGACGCTACCGATATCGTCCCGGGAGGTCATTCCGAGGCGCAGCGTGACCGGACGCTCTTCGTCGCCTGTCGAAAGCATGGTGACATCGCGGCCATCGAGGCTTGCCTGCAGTACCCTAGAGATCGTGGCAAGATCAACACCAAGGCCGTCGGCCATGGCCCGGTCAAGTTCAATTCGCAGTTCCGGCGGACCACCTTCAAACGACGAACGAACATTCCACAGCTCGTTCAAGTCCGCTAATTTTGTTTTGACAACCTCCGCGTAGCGCCGCAAATCGGTCAATGCCTGACCCGATATTTCAACCACTACCGCTGGCCCGCTGGTACCAAGGGCACTGGCCACGGCCGATGATCCAACTTCCCAGTCAATGTCTGTTGACTCGCGTTGTTCGAGGATGGGTGCCAATTGATCGGCGAACTGACGACCCGTGGGCCCCGATTCCGACACGCGCACCGTCACGCGAGAGGTATGTTCTTCGGTGAGCTCTGTCCTCACCATTCGGCTATCCTCGGGAAGTCGTCCAACCTCCGACAAGATCGCCACAACACTGCCTTCCCCAAATTGATTGATCAGCGACTCCACGCCTTCGACCACGCGTGCCGTCGATTCAACTCGCTGTCCAGGAGGCCCAACAATACGAACCGAAAACTGGCGAGGAGCGGCCGACGGCAACAACTCCGTACCGAGCCCCAGCAACTGCCAACAGCCAACCGCCGCAATCACGATACCCGAAAGAACGACCGTCACGGGACGCTCAAGCAAGCGAAGGGCAACGCGTGCAAACCGCGTCCGGATTTCAAGGCCAGAATCAATGCGTTCTGCAGGGATCGTTTCGGGCATGAACCATCGTGCGAGGGCAGGGATCAAAAACATCGCAACCGCCAACGACGCCAGTAAAGACGCAACCACCGTGAACGCGATGCCTTCAATAAGACGCGCCGCGAGACCCTCGACAAAT
>JAKUTI010000143.1 GCA_022448765.1 Pseudomonadales bacterium | reverse complement strand
ACAATCTGGGTTGTTGCCGCATAGGTGCAAGCGACGCGTTTCATCAAGCAAATAACTGTCCATGACCGTTTCGCACTTATCACATCGGCTTTTCATGCGAAGAATCTTGCTTTCACCTTCGTCATCAGCATCGATGTCCACTATTTCGTCACCGGGCGTTAAATTGAGCGTGAAGGTGCATCTTTCTTTTGGTTTCAGCGAATAGCCGGAACATCCCAAAAATACCCCTGTGCTAGCGGTCCTCACTTGCATTGGTCGACCACATTCGCGGCATTCGATATCCGTTTCGGTGGGCGAGTTTGGACGCATGCCGCCTTCAGAATTGGAAGCGGTTTCAATTTGCTCCGAGAAGCCGTCGTAAAAAGTATCGAGGACGTTCTTCCAGTTGGTTGAGCCTTCGGCAATTTGGTCGAGTTGCTGCTCCATACTCGCCGTGAATGAATAGTCGAGAAGTTCTGTAAAGTTTTCTACCAACCGATCCGTGACGAGCTCACCGATCTTTTCTGCGTGGAACCGGCGTGCTCGGAGCGTGACGTACCCACGATCTTGAATGGTCGAGATAATCGTCGCGTAGGTGGACGGTCGGCCGATGCCTCGTTTTTCGAGTTCTTTTACTAGGCTCGCTTCGCCGAATCGCGGCGACGGTTTGGTAAAGTGCTGCACCGCTTCAGTGTCAACGCAGTTAAGTACGTCACCGACTTCAAGATCGGGCAAGTCGACTTCGTCTTCCTTCCTCGATGTGGTCGGAAGAACACGGGTGTAGCCATCGAATTTCAGGATGCGTCCTCGAATACGCAATTCTAATGGTCCCGCATTGACGGTGTAGGTCGTACTTAGGTACTCCGCACGAGTCATCTGGCTGGCGACAAATTGGGACCATATAAGTTCGTAAAGACGTTGCGCGTCTCCTTCTTGCTTACCGAGCTCCCCTTTACCAGTGACGCCGATGCTTGTGGGTCGAATCGCCTCGTGAGCTTCTTGGGCATCGGACTTGCTGACGTATGTGTTCGGCTTGTCTGGGAGATAACGAGTTCCATAGTTCGTAGTGATATGTTCTCGCGCGCCTTCGATTGCTCCTGCCGAGACGTTGGTTGAATCGGTCCGCATGTAGGTGATGTGACCGCCTTCATACAATCGTTGCGCCATCACCATTGTCTTGCGAACGCTATAGCCCAGTCGAGTTGAGGCTGCCTGCTGTAGTGATGAAGTGATGAAGGGTGCGTTAGGCCGGCTTGTAGTTGCACGGGTATCTTTGTCGGCAACCTCGAACGGATGCTCACCCAGCGTTGCAATGGCCTTGTCGGCAAGGGGCTTGGTGTTTGGGCGAAACGCGCGGTTCGATTCCCGCATGACTTGAAATCGATTGTGTGCATCAACCCGAGGATGTTTGAGGTCAGCGAAAACCTCCCAGTATTCTTCGGGTACAAAGGCACGGATTTCGCGTTCTCGTTCGACGATAAGCCGCACGGCGACAGACTGGACGCGTCCTGCCGAGAGGCCCCGTGCAACCTTCGCCCACAAGAGTGGGGACACTTCAAATCCCACCACCCGATCGAGGAATCGACGCGCTTGCTGCGACTCGACTACGTTTTCGTCGATTTGACCTGGGTGTTCGAAAGCGTCTTGAATCGCGTTTTCGGTAATCTCGTTGAACACGACCCGTCGAAAGCGTGCAGGATCGCCGCCGATGACTTCGCGAAGGTGCCAGGCAATTGCCTCGCCTTCTCGATCCAAGTCGGTCGCCAAATAGATTACGTCGGATTTGGCGGCAAGTGCTTTGAGTTCCTGCACCACTTTTTCTTTCCCAGGGAGAACTTCGTAGTCCGCTTTCCAACCTTTGTCTGGATTAACGCCCATGCGGCGGACAAGTTGTGTTCGGGCTTGTTTCTTTCGGTGCGCTAGTTTTTGCGCTGGTGATAATTTGCGGGTCTTTGCAGCTTGCTTCGCTCTTTGTTTCGGGTCGGCCCCCCTTCCCCGAGTCGGCAAATCCCTGACGTGGCCAACGCTCGATTTGACTACAAATTCCTTGCCCAAATACTTGTTGATTGTGCGGATTTTTCCGGGTGATTCGACGATAACGAGGGAACGAGGCATGTTCGTTCTACTCGGTCGCGTTATGGTTTGCTGGGGTCATTTGTTATTCAACGGCCCTAAAAGCGCGCCATATATACGTCCCAGTCTCGTCCCATGTCAACATTCGTCACACTAGGATCTGTCCACTTTAAGTTGGTTTTTGGCGTTCTTTATCGACTTGACTGTGCAATTCCGCGATCTTTTCTAGCCCCGTCTTGATCTCTAACGCCAATCCATCGATGGATCGGTCATTAACGTGTTCGAGACCTTGCCAACAGATTTCGTTTAGCGTGGTCTTTACAGCGATACAGCCGCCAGTAAGCGCGTTGATGATTGCGCCGATCGCAGCCCAGTAGCAATCGTCAGAGACCGAAATACCACGGACGGTGCCAATCCGGCCCCATCCAGTAATTAAACCGTTATCGGTGGCAGACCGCCCCAGATGCCAACAAGGTGAATGTTGGAAAGGACGTGATGGGATTAATGTGTAGGTCGCACATTTGATCTTTGGCTCACGCCTTTTACCGCCAGCGGAGACTTTGTCAACTGGATTCGCGTTCAAATCAGGTATCTGACTGACATCAACAGTTAGCCCTGCGGTGCGGACTTGGGATCTAAGCGCGCTAAGTTGTTTGTCGCGTTTAGACGGCATTACATAGAGTACTGGTCCGATGGCGACCAGCAGAATCCCGATGATGACGATCCATATCACGTACAACTACCTAGTTTCGCGCCAGGAGGTGCCCTCCAACGCATATTGAGACATACAATTGTGTAGAGTATTGTCGCGACATCGCGACTGCGGAAGCAACATGGGCGGATATTCCCGAATCCTTCTCGCCGTTGATCTTACTGAAGATTGCAAGCGGGTTGCTGAACGAGCACTTGAGCTCGCGGAGCAATCGGGCGCGGAGCTACACGTTGTTCACGTCATTGAGCCGCTCAGCCTCGCATACGGGGGCGAGATTCCCATGGATCTATCGTCGGTACAGGATCAAATTCACGATCAGGCAAAGTCTCATCTGGCCGCGTTTTCGTCAGAAATAGGGATTCAAGAACATCGTCGGCATCTGGTTTTTGGCCGTCCCGAGAGCGAAATTCATCGATTGGCCAATGAGCAAAACGCAGACGTCATCGTCGTGGGTAGTCACGGACGTCATGGCATAGCATTGCTGTTGGGTTCAACAGCGAACGGTGTATTGCATGGGGCCACATGCGATGTTCTCGCGGTTCGTGTTGGTAACGACACCAGTCTCAGCTGATTCTTTTAGTGGCAACGCACTTCTGGCGCTGGCTGGTGATTTTGCTTTGCGTCGCTTGTCCGTCAGGTTTAGGAAATGACTACGAAGACCGCAGGGCATACAAGCGAGCCGCCTTCGCAATTGAGATGGGTCGCTTTCGAGAATTTAACCGAGTTCGAAGTGGTCTCGACGACTACGTCCTAAAGTCGTATCTAGATTTTTACGAAGCCAGACGGCGTATCTCTTCCATAGGTGAATCGAGCGCAGAAAAACTTCGCGGACAATGGAAAGGAACGCCCATCGAGAGACGTTTTTTTCGCCTTTGGCTTGAGACCCAGGCGAAACGAGGACGCTGGACGCGTTACCTTCGCCATTACGAGCCGTCTGGAGATCCGGCAGCGCAGTGTCGCTACCTTCGAGCACTTTATCGAGACGGCAGACGGGAGGAAGCTCTCTCCCAAGTCCCAGCACTATGGGGTGTGGGTACGTCACAGCCCAAATCTTGCGATCCTTTATTTAAAGAATGGATTGACCTGGACGGAGTAACGAACGAAATAGCTTGGGATAGGCTCCAGCTCGCTTTGGAGGCCAATTCCGTTACCCTCGCCAAGTACCTGCAGCGTTTTTTCTCGGGGTCGGTGGCGAGGTCGGCCAGGTCGTATTACGACGTGCACGTCCGACCCTCTAGAATCCGAAATATTGATGCGTTTACGGATGACGCATACGGACGTCAAGTAATCGTTTACGGACTTATGCGGTATGCAAAACGAGAACCTACCAAGGCCTTGGAGATATGGCGGCGTTACCGAACGAATTACCAGTTTGCCGACTATCAACGCCAATATGTCGAGGAAAATCTCGTCGTGGAGTTGTCTAAGGTCGAGGGCAAGCTTTCTCTTGAGCTAAACAGCTATTCGCCGGAGGTCCTCGAGGCGTTGGCAGATCAGACGACAAGGACCACAAACTACCCCCGGTTGGTGAAGTGGATTAGCGCCATGCCTGAACCATATCGGATTACACCCAAATGGAGATACTGGTACGGCAAAGCCCTTCTCAACTTGGATGATGACGAAGGCCGGCGTGTCCTGAAAGAACTGGCCAGCGAGCGGACGTATTATGGGTTTTTGGCTGCGTTCACAATGAACATAGAACCAGCCTTGAACCAAGAACGCGTTGCAGTTGAACCCGCTACGATTCAAGCGCTGAGGGACTTGCCTGGAGTTCGTCGCATGAGTGAGCTCTACGCGGTCGGTGACTTGCCCAACGCCCGGAGAGAATACCTATATCTCTTTGAAAATCTGGATCAAGAGTATTGGCTCGCACTTGTTTCTTACATCGTTGAAATGGGATGGATTGACCAGGCGGTTATTGCAGCGAATCGCGCTGAACTGCACGATTTGTTGGACGTCCGGTTTCCAATGCCATTTCTAGATACTTTCCGACGACATGCATTTGAAACGTCGGTGCCACTACCCATGCTTTTTGCTATTTCGCGCCAAGAGAGCATTTTTGATCCTTCGGCAGTATCACCAAAAGGAGCGACAGGCGTCATGCAATTGATGCCTAAAACGGCGCAATCTACGGCAGATAAGATTAGAGAAAAGCGTCCCGATTCGACGTCTCTGAAGGATCCTTTAGTCAATATCCGCATGGGCGCGCATTACTTTGCCGAATTGATGAATCGATATGGCCATAATCGTGCCGTCGCGGCAGCGGCGTACAACGCCGGGCCGACCCGGGTCGATGCGTGGCTAAGAAGGTTTTCGGGAATTGAGACAGATGCGTGGATTGAACAAATCCCACTTCGGGAGACGAAAAATTACGTGAAGAATGTCTTGGCGGGTAGCCAGGTCTACTCAAGGATGCTGGGCATTTCCTCGCCCATCATGGAATCGTACGAGCAACGGGTCCCGACCCTCGATGATTGATATCGGGGCCAACCTGACGAATTCAGCGTTTGCGGCTGATTTAACCGACGTCCTGAATCGGGCAAAGTCCGAGGGTGTTCGACACATCGTGGTGACAGGCACCAGCGTCCATGAAAGTCAGCGGGCAATCGCTTTGGCAACGTCTCACGCGCCCTACCTGTCCGCAACGGTCGGCGTACACCCCCATGATGCAGATGGCGTTCAGCCGGGTTGGTTGGATAGGCTTGAAGGATTAACGTCGTCCCCTTGCGTCGTTGCACTGGGAGAAATGGGTCTCGACTACTATCGCAATTACTCCAAACGGGATGCGCAACGGCAAGTTTTTGAAGCTCAGCTTGATCTCGCCTCGCGTCTTGAGTTGCCCGTCTTTGTTCACGATCGCAATACCAAAGGAGAAGTTCTGACGCTGCTTCGCCGGTACAAGCCAGCTAAATGCGTCGTGCACTGTTTTACTGGAAATTCAGATGAGCTTGACGGCTTTATCGCGCAAGGTTTTTACATTGGGATCACGGGATGGATTTGCGACGAACGACGAAGTGACGAGCTTCGCCGAATTGTCGACCGCATCCCTCTCGACAGGTTGCTTGTCGAAACCGATGCGCCCTACCTTCTGCCGCGAAACTTATCGAAAGTGGTCGCAAAGCGTCGAAATGAACCACAGAACCTGAAATTTGTTATAGCGGAAGTGGCGCGCTGCAGGCGCTGTCCGGAAAACGTGGTAAGAGAGGCCACTGCCGAGAACGCATGCAGGCTCTTCGGTATCGCTCTCTCGGCATAAGAAAATGTTCAACCAAGTTTTATTGTGATTTGGGTGTAACTTACTCGAAACGTTTTGGTTGGCAGAATACGAGTGCGAGCAATTCACGATTAATCTTGATTGAAAACTTGAATAGTGGCCAATCAGCTTATTCGGTATAACGAGACGTTTTGGTGTATCGATGCCGGGAACGGGAGCAAGTTCCGACGGATCTTCAAATCTTAAGTATGAGTAGCGAACGAGTCTATATCCGAAATGTACGGTCGTCCGATAGACGTGAAGTGGTCGCTCTCGCAAGCGCGAGCATCGACCTACACCAGCCGTGGATCTCGCCGCCGCTGACGCCGAGCATGTTTAAGTCGTACTTACGTCGTTGTCATCGAGAAGACCATGAGGGCCTGGTCGTGTGTCTTGTCGGATCTGAAGAGATTGTGGGGGTTATCAACATCAATAACATTGTTCGAGGTTCGTTTCTAAGCGCTTCGCTTGGCTATTACTCCTCCGCGAAGCATCAAGGCCTTGGGTATATGACGGAAGCGCTCGAATTGGTTGTTCGGTATGCTTTTGAGCGCCTGGGGTTGCACCGCGTTGAGGCAAACATCCAGCCACATAACCGTCCATCAAGAAACCTCGTTCAACGTTGTGGATTCGTTCTAGAAGGAGAATCGAAAGAGTTTCTTTTTATCAATGGTGGATGGCGCGATCATGAGCGTTGGGTTCGTACTGACGCTCGTCGATCGCTTACACGTGGATGAGATGACCGAATGGGAAGGCCAAAAGTGACAAAGC
>JAKUTI010000142.1 GCA_022448765.1 Pseudomonadales bacterium | reverse complement strand
GTTCAACCCAATTATTTGACAATGAAGTTTTCACAACCGGCCCTTGTCGAGTTCGAAACGTCCGCGGGCAAGGTTAAGACGGAGCACGTCGCTTGCGCCCTCGGCGAGCCTCAGTACACGCACGCGTCGGTAGAGTGCCTCGAGTGGATGGCCCGACCGTAGCGCAATTCCGCCCACTAGCTGGATACCCCAGTCGACGATGTCGCCAATTGCTTCGGTTGCAAAGACTTTACATGCGATACCCTCGTTGACGATGTTTTCACCGGCGTCGCCAAGCCTGGCGGTCCGATACACCATGCTTCGTGCTGCGAACGCTTTGATTCGCATGTCGGCGTAGCGCATTCGGACGCCCTCTCGTGAACTCAAAGGCTGGCCACTTCGGTGAGGTGCAGCAAGATGCTTTTCCACGAAATCAATGACCCAACGGGAGAGCCCGACGCTATCGGCGGCGAAAGCTAGCCGGGTGTTACCGATTTGGCCTAATGCGCGTGGCATCCCCTCGCCGGGCTTACCGATGATGTGCGTTTCCGGGACGATGACGTCGTGAAACTCGATATATGCGTGGTGGGTTCCGTCGACAGACCCAAAGGTATTCTTGATCAAGACCCCGTCGAACGATGTATCGATCAAGACCATGGCTGGCCCGTGGCCTTCAATTTCTACCAATGTGTTGATGAAATCGGCGTCTGCGCCTCCCGTTACGTAGGACTTCTGACCGTTGACCCTAAGCTCGCCGTTCTCAAGTGTGGCCCATGTAGCGCGTTCAGCAGCGTCCGGTTCCGTAAAACCAAAAGCGCCGCGTTTCTCTCCTGCAAGTACAGGACCAAGGTAGTTACTTTTCAACGGTTCTTCGACACCGACAAGAACACCGGGACCAGGACCGAAAATACCGGGCAAGTGCGAAAGATTCATCGACCCCAGTGTGTCGCGTACTACAGTGAGTTCGAGAAGCGAGGCAGAACTTCCCCCAAATTCTTTGGGTTGGGTCATACCAAAGAGACCGAGGTTTTTGGATGATGCGACGATCGCCCGATGACGATCAGAAGCGTCCAGGGAACTGTCGGCGAGCATCGGTAACAACACATCGCTTCCGAGATGCATGACGTCGTCGCGCAAACGGGCGAGTTCACTCGTAAGTAGTTCCGGCATAGTGCGCTCCTAGATCGCGGGTGCTATCGCCATCACGGCTATTAAAAAGACAAGCAAGATCATCGCGATGAATGCGTAGTAAAGCCAAGATTCTTTGCGTACTTGTTGTTCGACCAAATGCTCAATTTGAATGGTGGTGCGGGCCGTTGCCGTGGTAGTGAGTCGATAACGCGTTAGACCATCGCGTCGTCCGGGAAGTTTGACGAAGAGCTCCGCGGTCTTGTCCATTCGGGTAACAACGTCGAGCATCGGGATCCCGGTCATACGGGAAAGTTCTTTGGGGTGCAGGCCTTGGTTCGGATGATCCAAAAAGCTTTGATACAACGCGAGTATCTGTTGGTGTTTTCCTCGGAAACGAAATGAAAAAATCATGCTGGTCGGCCGATCTGGTCGCGTGGTGCTCGTTCGATAACGTGTTTAGATGATCCGTTCATCGGCAATGGGACTGCCCAGATAGTTCGCGTGCTAAAGCGCGTAGTGTGGATAACGAATTTGAATAGTCAACCGCCGAGCGTCGAATCCGTTTGGCTTCAAGAGGCGATGATCACGGCTCGAACAGGGGAGCGATGCCCCTCGACCGTCTCAAGCGCATTATGACCGGAGAGTGCCTCGGCTAATGATTCAAACGGCATGTTGGCGGTGCTTCGTTGCTCTCGTGTTCGCGTTAGCGAGATGTTCTTAACGTCGACACTGTTGAAACCCAGCGCTTCCAAGTCACGGTAGAGATCTTCGATCGAAGGAATTTGGACACGCTTCATTCTGGCATAACGTTCCTTCGCAACGAGTTTGGTGGGGTACACGAGCGTTTCTAAGACCAAGGTGCCGTTGGGCATTAGCAGGTTGCAGAGCGCGTCAAGGTGGTTGGCGGGATTTCTTTGGTGATAGAGGACTCCCATGGAGAAAACGACGTCGAAGAGCTCCTCCGCGCTGAAGTCGTCCAGTCGAAGGGGCAGGATCGCTCGTTGATTACCTACGTATTGAGCAAACAGCGCGTGCTGAAGCACAAAAAGAAGGGTCGAGTCGATACCGGTTACCGACGAAGCGCCTGCTTCCAGCATACGCCATCCGTAGTAGCCGTTACCGCAGCCTACGTCGAGAACTGAGCGGCCACGCAGATTGATATTTGATCGGACGCGGTCCCATTTGAGGTCGGAACGCCATTCGCTATCGATCGGGTGTCCGTACAGCTGGAAGGGACCCTTTCGCCATGGTGCAAGAGTTTGGATGCAATGATCGAGAACTTCGTGGTCGTCGATTTCCTGACCGTCCCCTATTGTCACGGTATTTCCAAGGGATACGCACGTCGGAATGGCGTCGGGAAGTAAGTCCATAGCGCTCAGCCAGCGTGGCAAATCGCCGTGATTGAGTTTTTTGAGTGAAATATCGTGACCTTGGCTCTGCCAAGAAGTCTCGAGATATTGGGCAATACGCATGAATTATGAAGCGGCGAGGATCGATATCCAGTTCAGGCAGCGAAACCAGATACGGCAATCGGTAAATCCAGCGTCGTGGAGTCGAGCCAAGATCATGTCTTGTGAATCGATCCTCATGACGTTTTCCAGCGCGGCACGCTTTTGGCTTATCTCTAGTTCGCTGTAGCCATTTTCACGTTTAAAGTCGAGGTGCAATTCAGCGAATTCTCCGTCGTCATCAACTTTCTCAGAGACGAGGAAAACGCCGTCGTGGCGGAGTCCCTTACGGACCTTCTTCAACAAGGGGAGGCGATCTTCAGGTGGTAAAAATTGGAGGGTGAAATTCGCGGCGATGAAAGACGCATCGACGTAGTCGATATCCCGGATATCCGCATGCTTAAACGAGATCCTTTGATCAACCAGGTTAGCGGCGGCAGCGGCAATCATCGGTGCGGAGCTGTCGATGGCGATGATCTCGCATCGGTGATCACCAACTGCTTTCAAAATCGAGGCGGTGGTAGCGCCATGCGAACAGCCGAGGTCGTAGCACCTAGCGCCCGGGCGCATCCGTTTTGCCGCGATAAGACCGGTAATGTCGACAAGACTTTGATATCCGGGAATTGACCGGCGGATCATATCGGGGAATACGTCACTTACAGCGTCGTCGAATGCGAACGGATCGATCTGCGTTCTCTTACCCTGATACAGGCCATCCCTCACCATTCTGTCCTTCGTGGTTGCCATGATAGGATCGTGTGCTACCCCAACAGACCCAATTGTATATGGACGTCGTGGACCGAAGCAGTCCTGACCTGTGTTTCGACGGAGACACACCGGCCCATGGATAGTCAGAAATTTCGTGAGGGCATGAGCCAGTTTGCGACTGGCGTTGTGATCGTGACGGGCATCGAATCGAACGTCTTGGTTGGTTTTGCGGCCCAGTCCTTTGTGTCGTTGTCACTGGATCCACCGTTGGTATCGATAGCTCCGCAGATCGCAAGTACGAGTTGGCCTCGTATTCGAAAAGGCCATGACTTTTGCATCAACATTCTCCGCGAGGATCAACGCGATGTGAGTGAGGCGTTTGCCGTCGTGGGCGAAGTTGCATCGATTAAATGGCAGCCGTCCGCGGCTAGCGGGATGCCCGTACTGGAGGGCTCTATTGCCCACATCGATTGTCGTTTACGTGCCGAGCATGAGGCGGGCGATCACACCATAGTGATCGCAGACGTTATAGACCTGAACGTCCGTGACCCAGCAGCACGTCCTTTGGTGTATTTTCGCGGGAGTTACGGTGGGTTTTCCTCAGATTGACCGGCCAGCCATATCTACAATTGCAAATGCTCAATGTGGGTTTAAGCCAATCCCTCGACCGGAATGGCGGCGCCGTGAATGGGGTCGGCGGCTTCTGAGGCAAGGAAGCGAACGACCTTTGCGAGCGCTTTGGGCGCGACCCATTGATCAAAATTTGCGTTTGGCATATCCGCTCGGTTGCGTTCGGTGTCGATAATGCTCGGTAGTATGCAATTTACGTTAATGCCCGTTGTTTTAAGTTCGTCGGCGAGACTTTCGGTCAAACGGATCACGACACTCTTAGACGCAGCGTAGGCGGCCATTGAAGCACTCCCGCGGAGCCCCGCGCGGGCGCCGATATTGATGATCTTGCCCGATTTTCTCTCGAGCATAGGCGGAACTACGGCGCGGGCCATATTTAATACGGTACGGGCATTGAGGTTAAACATGAAATCCCAAGTCGCGTCGCTGGTGTCCGCAACCGAGTCTCCCATCATGAATCCGCCGGCAATGTTGGCGAGGATGTCGATGCTGCCGACAGACTTGACTACCCGTGCGGCCCCCTCCGGATCAATTAAATCGGCCTGATGAGTCTCGTAAACGGCTTCGAAAGGGACGACGTCCACGCCCACGATACGGGCACCACTCGTGCTGAAAATATCGGCTACCGCCTGACCGAGTGCGCCAGCGGCGCCGGTTACCAACACGGTTTTGTCGTCGAATTCACTCATAAATGTTTCCTGCTGACCGTTACGTCAGAGCCTCAAGCACGCGCCAATCGATCTCTCCCATGGTCCCTTGGGGATGGACCGGCTGAACGCACACGTGCGACGCTCCGGCGTCGTAATGCTCTTGTATGCGATTCTTGATCGCATCGATATCGCCCCAGGCGAAGGTTGCATCGATGAACGCGTCGGAACCATCACCATCGATATCCGCCTCATCGAGGCCCATCCGGAGCCAATTGTTTCGGTAGTTGGGGAGACGCTGGTAGGTCTGTGCCGATTTCCGTGCAATGCTTCGCGCTTGTACGGGGTCGGTTTCGAAAACGACTTTCTGCTCGACACAAAGAAGGCTGTCTGGGCCCATGGTATCTCGCGCCATTTTAGTATGGGATGGCGACGTGAAATAGGGATGGGCTCCGTCAGCCTTTGTCGACGCAAGCTCCAACATTTTTGGACCGAGTGCGGCGATAACCGTCGGTGGCTTCTCCTTTGGTGGCGGACCCGCGTATGGAGAGAGCGCCATTTTCGCCAAGTAGTCGCGCATGGTCGCCACAGGCGGCCCGTAGGTCAGACCTCGTAATCCTTCCACAAGTGGTTTGTGGGAAACGCCCAAACCAAGGAGGAATCGATTGTCGGACTGTTCGGCTAGGGTGTTTTGTGCTGCCAACGTCACCCCTGGCTCTCGGTGATAGATATTGGCGATCCCCGTTGCAACGATGAGAGAGGACGTATTTGCGAGCAGCCAAGCGGCATGAACGAACGGATTACGGCCGACGGTCTCGGGTATCCATAACGCAGAAAACCCCAAATCTTCGATGCGTTTGGCGGTATCGGCAGCCATGGGCGCGGTCATTGCATCGGTGAAGAACCATACGCCGAGCTTCGAAAGATCCATGGAATGACTCCTAAGTCCCAGTGAACTGACCGACGCGGCGTTCGGCGACTGCTTTGATGCCCTCTTCGGCATCGTTTGTTGCCCGCAACCATTGTTGCTCAGCCAATTCGTGATCGGTGGCCTTGTCGATTTTTTCCGCAAGTCCTTGGCGTGCTGTCGCACGTACGGAAACGATCGCGAGCGGCGCGTTTTCGGCGATTTCACTCGCAAACGCGATCGCCCGATCCCTGAGCGTCGTTTGCTCGACGAGTTCGTCCACCAGCCCCAATGACAGGGCTTCTTCGCCTTTGAGACGGCGACCCGTCAGGAACATTAGATTGGCCGCCTGCTGGCCAACGATCGCTGGGAGCGTGACGGTAAGGCCAAATCCAGGATGAATCCCGAGTTTGACGAAATTGGCTGCAAATCGGGCTTCGGGGGATGCAATCCTAAAATCAGCGACGAGTGAAAGCCCAAGACCTCCGCCGATGGCGGCACCTTGAACGGCCGCGACGATGGGCTTTCGTGCCGAGAAGAGTCGCACGCCTTCACGATAGAGCGTGCCGGTGGTATTCATGAAGCCTTGCTCAGTAAATTCATTGCTGGCGGACTCGTCGTTTCCACCGCTGCCAAAATTGGCACCGGCACAGAATGACTTGCCTTCGGACGCGAGCACGATTGCTCTACAGGAAAGGTCTTCGTCGAGGCGGTCGAAGGCGTTCGCGATTTGTCGAATAAGGCTCACATCGAAAAAATTATGCGGTGGTCGTTGGATTTCAACGACCGCGACGTGGTCGTGCAGAACCACGGAAATATCGTCATATTGATGGGTCATGTAAGCGTCTCTCAGCATTCGAGCCGAGCATGGTAGCAGCAGACAATAGGAAACAGGAGTGATCGACGAGGCAACGTTAAGCTAAGAGCGCTCTAGGTCCATACCGGGGAGTCAATGCGCATTTCGGTTGAAGAGACGTCGACCCGAAAATCTTGTTCAGGAACACTTACAGCGATTCGATTAAGCGCGGTCGGAAGCGATAAATCATCCAGCGTTTCGAAGCCATGATCACCCAAACGTCCGTACACAAGAAATCGAGTCCCTAAGCTTTCGAGTTCTTGGAGGGCAGCATCTCTTGCCTTGGTGTCAACGTAATAGCGCGTCTCACCAATCCGCTTGATGGTATCTACCCCGACGACAAAAGTTACGCCGTTCTCTTGACCTAACACATTTGCTTTTTCAACAAAGGTCGGTGTGTTGGTTAGAACACATTCGGACTCGTTGAATTGCTCGCGGCGGCGGGCCAACTCGATGAAATCGAGGAGCGCTTTGTCGACGTTACGAACACACAGTTCGAACTGGACAGGTTGTCCAATACGGCGGCTCGCATCGGCTCGCATTTGGGTGTGACCGTCATGCAGTGGGTTAAAGGATCCGGGC
>JAKUTI010000141.1 GCA_022448765.1 Pseudomonadales bacterium | reverse complement strand
ATAAAAGGCAACTCAGCATCGGTGTTGTCAAACACTCGCACAATTTCCGGAACCACAAACACCATCAACCCACCAACAATCACAAATGCGACGACGAGAAGCAGGATCGGGTAGAACAGCGCCATCTCAACATTACGTCGAGCTTCGAACCTCTGCTCCGTGTACGTCGCCAGATTATTGAGAATCGTGTCGAGGTGGCCGGACTGTTCGCCCGACGCTACCGTCGAGCGAAACATGCTGGCAAACGTCGAAGGAAATTCCGCTAGTGCAGAAGCGAAAGATTGGCCTTCCAAGACCCGACTTCTCACCGTCATGATCATCGAGGTCACCCGCCGACGTTCGGTCTGCTGCGCAACGGCGGACAATGCCTCTTCAATCGGTAAACCGGCCTCAATCAACGTGGCCAATTGGCGCGTGAACATAGCGAGACCTAGTTGCGACATGCCTAGCCGTAATGAAAACCAATCGAAACCTTTTCTAGTGCCTTGATTCGTGGCAACCACTTCGAGCGGCGATAAACCCTGATCCCGAAGTATCTGGCGTACTTGGCGTCCGCTATCACCCTCGACGACACCCTTTTGGCGACGGCCGTTTGGGTCGAGGGCAAGGTATTCGAATGCCGGCATCGCCTAGTCTTCCAGCGTGACGCGCAGAACTTCCTGGATCGTCGTATCGCCAGCAAGAACTTTCTGGCGTCCATCTTCTTGAATTGTTGGCGCGTCGCCCCTTACATGATCGACCATCGCCTGTTCGGAAGCCTGATCATGAATGAGCTGGCGCAGCTCGTCATCGACAAGAACCAACTCATAGATGCCGGTACGGCCTCTGTAGCCAGTATGCGCGCACGAATCACAACCGTTTGGTTGGTATATCACTGCGTCCACATCTGAGCCGAGGAATTCCCGCTCTGAGGCATCAGCAACATGAATCTGCTTGCACTCGGGACACAGCACTCGCACCAGTCGTTGCGAAAGTACGCCAACCAAACTCGTCGCGAGAAGAAACGGTTCGATGCCCATGTCCACCAATCGTGTGACCGCTCCCACTGCACTATTGGTATGCAAAGTCGACATGACGAGGTGCCCTGTCAGGCTTGCCTGTATCGACACTTCCGACGTTTCCAAATCACGGATCTCACCCACTAATACGACATCGGGGTCCTGTCGTAAAATCGCCCGCAAGCCTCGCGCAAAGGTCATGTCGGCTCGGGCATTCACTTGCGTTTGACCAATACCCGGCAAGTTGTATTCGATAGGATCCTCAACCGTCAAAATATTAATCGTATCGGCGTTCAGTTCAGCCAAGGACGCGTAAAGGGTCGTTGTCTTTCCCGATCCTGTCGGACCCGTGACCAGGAAGATACCGTGTGGTTTGGTGACAACCCCCTGTAGCCGACGCAGTGTTGTGGCATCCATACCCAATTTTTGCAATTCAAGTCGACCCGCTTCTTTATCCAGCAAGCGCAACACCACGCGTTCCCCATTGCCCGTGGGTAGAGTAGACACGCGCAAGTCGATCTCACGCCCCCCGATACGCAGAGGAATACGACCGTCTTGTGGTATCCGTTTTTCAGCGATATCGAGTTTCGCCATCACCTTAATTCGCGACACCAACAATGGCGCCAAGGCCCTTCGCGGCTGGACCACCTCACGCAACACGCCGTCGACTCGAAACCGAACCTGCAAAACCTTTTCAAAGGTCTCGATATGGACGTCTGAGGCATTTTCGCGAACGGCTTGTGTCAACAAAGCGTTGATGAGCCGGATAATGGGCGCGTCGTCTTCGCGTTCGAGAAGATCCTCGGTTTCCGGCAGCGCCTCCGCGAGCCTCGCAAGATCAAGTTCGTCGTCAATGTCTTCGACCATTTGACGCGCCTGCGATCCGTCCCGCGCATAGACCCGCCCCAACAATTGGTCGAACTCCTCGTCACCAACATCTTCGAGTACAAACCCGCGGCCAGCGAATCGCCGAAGTTCCGCCATGGTCGTTAAATCCGGTTTCGATCGACACGCCACCGTCAATCTGCCATCGAGATCCGACGGTGTGTCGGTAATCACCACGCCGAAGCGGCGGGCAAATGCATAGGGAAGCAGCTCCACGCCACTCCCCTCCTCGTGCATTTCGAACTCCGTGTTCTTCGTTTCTGTATCTATCGCCGTTATTTCACCTATTGGCGCATCACTTGGTCCCACAACCTTCTCGTTGTCAGGAAAACGCTGCCAATCATACCAGTGCACGTCCCACGACGACGGTAATTTCAGGGCCTACGAATAGCTCGAGGATCCAGCTTCGGCCAAAAATTCGCTAACACATTGACAAACCGTCTGGACGCTGCGAAGTTACCGCCCCCAAGGGGGTCCGCCTTGGAATTTGTCGGTAGCCACATCCTCTCTGTCGATCAGTTCGACCGTTCCGATATCGAGCAAATTTTTGCCGTAGCCGACGATATGCAACCCTACGCTCACCGCACCCGCATCACGCGCGTGCTCCAAGGCGCAATTCTTTCCAACATGTTTTTTGAGTCGAGCACCCGTACGCGGGTTTCGTTCGGCTGCGCGTTCAATTTGTTGGGTGGCGAAGTCAGAGAAACCACCGAAATTAAGTCATCGGCGATCGCCAAAGGCGAATCGCTCCACGACATGGCGCGCGTGCTATCTGGCTACAGTGACGTCATCGTCATGCGCCACCCGGCCGAAGGTTCGGTTAAAGAATTTGCCGAAGCCTCTCGTGTTCCGGTTATCAATGGCGGCGACGGGTCCAACGAACACCCAACTCAAGCGCTTCTCGATCTTTACACAATCCGTAAAGAGCTGGAGGACCGGGGCGATGCTATTGACGGACTTCGCATCGCCGTTGTCGGCGATCTTCGATATGGGCGTGCCGTCCATTCGCTGCTGAAGCTCCTCGCCCTATTCGACAACATCAGCGTTAATTTGGTGTCACCACCCGATCTAACCGCACCTTTAGATTCTGTCCGTGATCTCGAGAACAAAGGACACCGCGTCGAAACATTCCAGAACCTGGAGGACGGCGTCAATCACGTCGATATCCTTTACGTCACCCGCACCCAAGAAGAACGTTTCCCCTCTCAAGAGGAAGCCGATCGTTACCGGGGACTATTCCGAATAAATCAAACGATATACACAGAGCATTGCGAACCGAACACCGTCATCATGCATCCGTTACCACGGGACTCTAGGGCGGCCGCCCAGGAACTCGATGATGACCTCAACGCTAACCCAAACCTCGCCATCTTTCGGCAGACCGATAATGGCGTTTTAATACGCATGGCATTGTTTTCGCTCATTCTTGATGTCGCCGACGGGGTCCACGATCACGCTCAACCGGTGACGTGGTTTACCGCCAGACGTACCCCTCGTACACTAGGCTAAGACCGGACAGGTTAGAGCGCGGCGTCGAGTTCAGGTACCGCCTGAAAAAGGTCTGCGACCAGGCCATAGTCAGCGACTTGGAAAATGGGGGCGTCTTCATCCTTATTGATGGCAACGATCACTTTCGAATCCTTCATCCCAGCTAAATGCTGTATCGCTCCCGAGATTCCCACCGCGATATAGAGATCGGGGGCAACGATCTTTCCGGTCTGGCCGACTTGCATATCGTTGGGAACAAACCCTGCATCGACGGCGGCACGCGACGCACCGATCGCCGCGCCAAGTTTGTCAGCAATTCCTTCGAGCAGTTGGAAATTTTCCCCGTTCTGCATACCCCGACCACCTGAAATAACGATCTGCGCCGCCGTTAATTCGGGTCGTTCAGATTTGGCAATTTCTTCGCCCACAAATGCCGAAAGTTCCGCATTACAAACACTATCGACCGATTCAACCGACGCGCTACCTCCCTCACTAGCAACCGGATCAAAACCTGTGCCGCGAACGGAAATGACTTTGCGTGCATCACTGGACTGAACCGTAGCAATCGCGTTGCCCGCGTAAATAGGTCGTTTAAACGTATCCGCCGAATCGACCGCAATGATGTCTGAAATCATTTGCACGTCGAGCATCGCCGCTGCCCTCGGTAAGAAATTCTTGCCGGTCGTGGTATGGGCCGCCAGAACGTGGTCGTAGTCTTCGGCAAGTTCGGCGATAAGTAACGCTACGTTCTCGGCGAGCGTATTTTCGTATGCCGGGTTATCGGCCAAGCGGACGCGCGCAACACCTGGAATGTTGGAAGCTTCATCGGCAACGGATTGGCAGGCATTGCCAGCAACCAGCAAATCGATTTCCCCGCCAATTTCGACAGCCGCAGCAACAACACTCAAGGTAACGGGGCGAAGCGAGTCATTGTCGTGTTCTGTGACAACCAAAATACTCATTCGATCACCTTCGCTTCATTACGTAATTTATCCACCAATTCATCGACACTCTCGACCTTAATACCCGCTGCTCTTTCCGGGGGAGGCGACACGTTCAACACCGCTGTCCGTGCTCCAACATCCACACCAAGATCACCGGGCGACGTGACATCCATCGGTTTTTTCTTGGCTTTCATGATATTGGGTAACGACGCGTAACGAGGTTCATTGAGACGTAAATCCGTGCTAATGGCGACAGGCAAAGATAACGAAACGGTTTGCAGTCCACCGTCAATCTCGCGTACCACTTCCGCTTTTCCATCGGTAACGCGAAGTTCGGAAGCAAACGTACCTTGAGATATCCCGGTCAGCGCAGCGAACATCTGCCCGGTCTGACCATTGTCGCTATCGATACTCTGTTTTCCAAAGATGACAATTTCGGGTTGTTCTTGGTGGTAGATGGCGACCAATACCTTCGCGATGGCCAACGGCTCTAATTCCTCGTCGGTCTCGACCAAAATGGCCCGATCTGCCCCCAGGGCCAGGCAAGTGCGAAGTTGTTCTTGACACTGTGTCCCGCCCACGGACACCGCGATGACTTCCGTGGCGATGTCTGCTTCTTTGAGACGAACAGCCTCTTCGATGCCGATTTCGCAAAACGGATTCACAGCCATTTTGACATTGGCCAAATCCATGCCTGTGCCATCAGGCTTAACTCTCACTTTTACATTGGCGTCGACGACGCGCTTAACGGGTACCAGTACCTTCATGAATATCCACAATCTGCTGCTGGAAAAAGATCGGTGTTACCAATGAGCCACATCAAAGCGCTATCACCGACGACCCGATCGAGCGCGGTATTCTCCTACATTGCACCTTATAATTCAGCAACTTTGCAGTAGGGACGTCGGGTGGAAGAACAAGAACGAGAATCCATGGATTTCGATGTCGTGATCGTTGGCGGTGGACCTGCCGGACTGAGCGCAGCGTCTCGGCTGATGCAACTCGGCGCCGAGAACAACCAAGAAATATCGGTATGTCTGGTTGAAAAAGGTAGCGAGATCGGCGCCCATATTCTCTCTGGCGCAGTCTTTGTGCCCAAAGCCCTCGACGAGTTGTTCCCTGATTGGAAGGAAATGGATGCACCGGTTTCCAATCCGGTAACCGCGGACGAGTACTACTTTCTGTTAAATGAAACGTCTAAGGTCCCGTTACCCCGAGTCCTCATTCCCAAGCCTTTACATAACGACGGTAATTACGCGCTTTCGCTCGGCAATCTGTGTCGCTGGTTAGGTGAACAAGCCGAAGCGCTCGGTGTTAACGTTTTCCCTGGATTTGCAGCGTCCGAGATCCTGTTTGACGACAACGGCCGCGTTAGCGGCGTTGCCACGGGCGACATGGGTGTCGGCAGCACGGGCGAAGAAAAGCCGACCTACCAACCAGGTTACGAACTACGTGCGAAATACACGCTCTTTGCCGAAGGTTGCCGAGGGCACTTAGGTAAAGAGCTTATCCAACGCTTCGATCTCGATAAGAACAGCGGCACCCAGCACTACGCGATCGGCTTGAAGGAGCTATGGGACATTCCACCCGAAAACGCCCAGCCTGGGAAAGTCGTTCACGCGCTAGGTTGGCCATTGGGTCGTTTCGCCGGAACCGGCGGCGGTAGTTTCCTTTATCACCTCGAGAACAATCAGGTGTCTCTCGGCCTCATCGTCGATCTCAGCTATTCCAACCCTTACTTGAGTCCCTTTGACGAAATGCAACGCTGGAAGCATCACCCTGCAATCGCCAGTCATTTGTCGGGCGGAAAACGAGTGGCGTACGGAGCACGAGCCATCGTGAAGGGCGGTTTCCCCGCGCTTCCACAATTAACGTTTCCTGGCGGTGCATTGATCGGCGACGATGCCGGTTTTCTAAACGTCCTCAAAGTGAAAGGCAGTCATACTGCGATGAAGTCGGGGATGCTTGGTGCAGAAGCCGTTTTTGACGCCGTCCGTTCAGGATCGACCGTTGACGACATTGATATCCAGAAACGCTTTGAGTCGTCCTGGCTTTATGACGAACTCCACAGCTCTCGAAATGCGGGACCCGCATTGCATAAATTCGGCATGTTCTTCGGGTCGGCTTACAGCGTATTTGAGCAAGCGCTGACGCGAGGCAAACATCCACTCACGCTTCGCGATAAAACCCCTGATCACGAGACCTTGAAGCAAGCGTCCGACTGCAAGCCCATCGACTACCCTAAACCGGATGGCTCGCTCTCTTTCGACAAGCTCTCAAGCGTATTCCTCTCAAGTACGAATCACGAGGAAGATCAGCCGTGCCACCTCGCGCTTGAGGATCCCGACATCCCTATTCGCGACAACTTGCCGAAGTACGCAGAACCCGCGCAGCGCTATTGTCCGGCAGGCGTCTACGAAGTGGTCGAGGAAAACGGGTCATCGCGTTTCCAGATCAACGCACAGAACTGCGTTCACTGCAAAACCTGCGACATTAAAGATCCCGCACAGAACATTACCTGGGTAGTTCCGGAGGGAACGGGTGGGCCCAACTACCCAAATATGTGAAGTGCCAATTCGTTAACGCGCG
>JAKUTI010000140.1 GCA_022448765.1 Pseudomonadales bacterium | reverse complement strand
CAGTCTTGGAGTCATTAAGCAGATGGTCTGGCTTCCTGATGCGTTGTTTGTAGTCGATGTAGAGTTCGAGCGAATAGCGGTTAGTGAAGCAAACAAGCTCGCGATTCCCGTAGTTGGTGTGGTCGATACCAATAGTGATCCGGAAGGAGTCGATTACGTGATCCCCGGCAATGATGATGCGATTCGTGCCGTCAGGTTGTACGTTACGGCGGTCGCCGATGCCATTCTAGACGGCAAGAACCAAGGGTCTGAGGATATAGGCATTGACGAATTTGTTGAGGTTGAAGCGACCGAGGAACCTGATGAGGTAATCGCAGATGTTCTTCCAGAGGCGATCGACGATCCTGGGCCAGTAGACCAAGACCAAGAAACGAATACAGTGGTCGAAGCCCAACCTGAAACGAGTGGCGGCGACGAGTTGGATGAGAACCCTTTAGCGACTGATAAGGAGCTCTGAGATTGTCCGACATGTCTAAGATCAAAGAGGTCAGGTCTCGTACTGGGGTCGGCTTTGGCGATTGCAAGAAAGCGCTTGATGACGCTGGCGACGATATCGAAAAAGCGATCGAGATCATACGCAAGCAAAGTGCAGTGAAAGCCGCTAAGAAGGCGGACCGAACTGCGGCTGAGGGGTTGCTTGCCATGCGCATTTCAGAGAGTGGTGATTCGGGTGCGATGGTTGAGGTCAATTCGGAAACAGACTTCGCTGCACGCAACGAACGGTTTGTTGAGTTCGCTAACGCGGCGGTCGATTGGGTTTTAGAGCACGGGGAAGACCAGATGGAGGGGCTTGAAGAAGCTCGGGAACAGCTTGTGCAGATAATTGGAGAAAATGTCTCCGTCCGGCGAGCAGTTCGTTTTGCCAGTCACGACGGTGAGGTGGGCGGTTATCTGCACGCCAACGATAAGCTTGGTGCGCTAGTTGAAACTCGTGGCGCGGACGATTTGCTCGGAAGGGAAATTGCGATGCATGTCGCGGCGATGAGTCCGATGGTGGTATCGAATGATCAGATGCCTGCAGACGTACTGGGGGCGGAACGCAAAATATACGAAGCGCAAGCGCTCGAAAGTGGCAAGCCCGAATCCATCACAAAAAAAATGGTCGACGGAAGATTACGAAAATTCGTTGCCGAATCGAGCCTTCTGGACCAAGCCTTCGTCCGAGAGCCAAGCAATAAAGTAGGTGATCTCCTCGAACAAGCCGGCGCACAGTGTGTCCGCTTTGTCCGCTTTGAAGTAGGCGAAGGTCTTGAAAAGAAGGATGAAGATTTTGCCGCGGAGGTAGCAGCACAACTTGACTAGATTTGAACCCGTGCGGACGGGCTGACGTCTCGCGATGTTCTCACTCGTGTTAGGTAAGTGTGCTTGGGAAATATTTGGCACTTCGATATGTGCCCGGATTGACCAAGATCTTGCATGGTGAGAACGTCGGCAAATGATTTGTGGTCGGAAACAGGTGTGTGATGCTTGACGAAATCAAAGAGGATGCTAGCGAACGGATGGTCAAGTCAGTATCGTCGCTAAGGAGCGCCTTTGCCAGAATTCGTACGGGTCGTGCAACACCTTCATTACTTGATGCAATAGAAGTTGAGTATTACGGCAATTCGACTCCTATAAATCAGGTCGCATCTATTACTGTTGAGGAAGCAAGGACACTGGTTATAACGCCTTGGGAAAAATCCATCGGCCCGGAAATTGAGAAGGCGATTTTGAAAAGTGATCTAGGTTTAACCCCAGCAGGCACCGGTGAAGCGATTCGGCTGCCATTACCACCGTTGACCGAGGAAAACCGCCGCGACTTAATACGACACGCGAAAAGTGATGCGGAAAATGCGCGGGTAGCCATTCGAAATGTACGACGCGATGCCATTGCTGACGTTCGCGAACTTGTCCGGGAAAAAGAATCGACAGAGGATGAAGGGCGTCGTGCTGAAGAGCAGATACAGAAAATAACGGATGCTCGTGTTGAAGAAGTCGAAAGAATATTGACCGAAAAGGAATCGGATTTGCTTGCGTTTTAGGATGCTGTTAGCGGCCCAACAACGTGGCATTGCTCAACGCCTCAAGATAGCGTTGAACCGTAACCTCTAGACCTACCTCGAGCGCGTCAGCGATGAGCGCATGACCGATCGAAACCTCGTCAATGCTCCCAATTGAACAGAACCGGGTAAGGTTGTATAGGTTTAGATCGTGCCCAGCGTTTACCCCTAAGTCGTGTTCTTTCGCGTGAGTTACGGCTTCCCGATATAACTCCCAATACTCGTCGGCTTCCTTCGATTCAACCCCGTTTTTGGCTGCAGCGTCTGCGTAAGGGCCCGTATATAGTTCTATTCGATCCGCGCCTGCATCCCGGGCCCTAGAAATTTGGTCAGGAATCGGATCGATGAATAAGCTAACTCTTATACCGAGATCGTGCGCCTTAGCGATCGACGATGAAACACGATCGAAGGCTGTGGCTTCGGAGAGATCCCAACCGTGATCTGATGTAAGCTGATGCTCGGCGTCCGGCACGAGAGTGCATTGATCCGGTTGTACTGCCTCGATAAGTTGGGGAAAACCGGGGTATCCGTCTTCTGTGGGTCCGGCTGTGGGGTTGCCCTCGATATTGAATTCCACTCCGTCGAATGCCGATACGACGGCGCTTATATCGAATACGTCTTGTGATCTAATGTGACGTTGGTCCGGGCGGGGGTGAATCGTAATACCGTTTGCACCGGCATCGATAATGAGTCTGGTCATATCGCAAAGATCGGGCCGAGATCCATCTCTCGCATTCCTTAGCCACGCGACTTTATTTACATTGACTGATAGTGCCGTCAATACTTGTTCCTTAGCCAACCATCCGAGACTGGAGAAGCCGCGTCGTTTGGCGGGGATATTTTTTAATTGATCTACTTAGGTTCTTTGATTGCCGGTTTAGGACCTGTATCGACTGGTAATTGGTGACTTCCGTGTAGGTAGAAATAACTCGAAAGGACCAAAACGAAAGTGAAAACAAAACCTGCGATTGGCTTATACGCCATCCATATTTGTTCCGAGAATTGGTAAGCGACGTAGAGATTCGCGGCTCCCATCGCGAACCAACCTGCTGCCCATCCCCAGGTGAGATGTTTCCAGGCGCGATCGGGCAATTCGAGGGCAAGAAATCTACCGAGCGCATTGCCAACGTAGTGACCATTCCCTACAAGTCGACTCCCTAAAAGCACTGTTGCAGCGCCCCAATGAAAGATGGTGGGTTTCCACTGGATGAAAACGACGTTCTGAAAAACAAGGGTCATACCCCCAAAAATCATCGCGAGCCAGAAAAATAGTCCGATCATCGCGGAAATTTTCCATCCGTAAAGTTTCATGGCGAGCACTTGTACTAAGGCACTAATCATTAACCCTGCGGTTGCCAAGTAAATATCCCATTTGCCGGTGATCGCCCAATTGCCGAAGTAAAGGACAGCGAAAACCAAACCAGGTAAAGCTTCCAGTAACTTTTTCATAGGATGGATGAGATAAAGAAGAAGGGCGTCAGGTACATCGTGGTGCAGCGGGCTTGGTGTGTAATTTGGTGATCATTTTGGGGCTGAAGCGAATATCAAGTTGAAGGTTTGGCGAGCTCATACAGTAGGCCGTCGGGAATCATCGGGTATAGCTGCTCTAAGGTCCAGTCTCGACTCCGTAATCTGAAGCGCTCTCTTTATAAATCATGGTCTGAAGTCAACGACTTACCTATAATGCATATGTTCGAGTTCGACGGACGATATTGATACATCTTGGACAATCAAAGAGCTCCCTTTGAGCAGTAATGACTCGGAACGGCGGGTCGTATCGGGAATGCGTCCTACCGGCCGCCTGCACATCGCGCATTACCACGGCGTCCTGAAAAACTGGATCCGTCTCCAGCACGAATACGACTGCTTCTTCTTTGTCGCTGATTGGCACGCGCTAACAACGCATTACCAAGAGCCTGGCGATATCGAACAGTTCACTCTCGATACGGTGATCGACTGGCTAGCGGCTGGAATCAGCCCAGGATCTTGTACGGTCTTTGTCCAGAGCCGGGTGCCGGAACATGCGGAATTACACCTGCTGCTGTCAATGGTTACTCCGAAAAGTTGGTTAGAGCGTGTACCCAGTTACAAGGACCAGATCACCAGACTGCAAGACTTCGATCTCGATACTTACGGTTTTCTTGGTTATCCGGTCCTGCAAAGTGCCGATATCTTGGTTTATCGCGCCGGTAATGTGCCCGTCGGGGCCGACCAGGTCGCTCACGTGGAACTGAGTCGAGAGATAGCGAGGCGGTTCAATCACATATACGGCCGTGAGCCACAATTTGAAGAACTCGCAGAAGCGGCAATCAAAAAGATGGGTCGAAAGCCGGCACGACTTTACGGCAAGGCGCGAAAGGATTACGTCGAGAGAGGCGATACTGAAGCCCTTGAAAGAGCTCGTGCGCTGCTTGCAGAACAGCAAAATCTCTCAATCGGTGACCGCGAGCGCCTTTTTGGATACCTGGAGGGGGGAGGTCGAATCATCCTGCCTGAGCCCCAGGCATTGTTGACCGATTCGTCGAAAGTTCCTGGTCTCGATGGCGAAAAGATGTCTAAGTCGCAAAATAACACGCTGCGGCTACGGGAAGATCCGGTCGTTGTTGAACAGAAAATTCGAACTATGCAAACGGATCCAAATCGCGTTCGACGCAATGATCCAGGGGAGCCTGGCAAGTGCCCCGTTTTTGAACTCCACGAAATCTATTCAGACCAGGATATTAAGGATTGGGTTGCGGACGGTTGTCGAAGTGCGGGAATCGGCTGCGTCGACTGCAAAGTGCCGTTAATAGATGCAATAAATGAAGAACAATCTCAATTTATCGAACGGGCAGAGCAGTTCGAAAATAATCCCGACCTGGTGCGGTCAATCATTATCGAAGGTTCAGAAGCAGCGAGAGACGTTGCGCGTGAAACACTTGACGATGTTAGAAGTGCAATAGGGATTTCATATCGATGACTGGTATTTCGGGTAGGTCAGGTCAGTCGGATGACAAGGTGTGTGAGAAGCCAATTGACGAAACGACACCGGACGCCGGGGTCGTTGCGATCGTTCAAGTGAAGGTTGTAGAACAACTTCCAAACGATCTCTATATACCTCCCGATGCGCTCCAAGTGTTTCTTGAGGCTTTCGAAGGACCTCTGGATCTATTGTTGTACCTCATTCGGCGACAAAATCTTGATGTTCTCGAGATCAAGGTTGCCGAGATTACGCAACAATACATGCAATACATTGAACTGATGTCCGTCCTTCAACTTGAGCTAGTTGGGGAGTACTTGGTTATGGCTTCAACGCTCGCCGAGATTAAATCGCGAATGTTGCTTCCCCATAATCGTGATGCTGAGGACGATGAAACTGATCCTCGAGCAGAGCTAATCCGTCGTCTTCAAGAATATGAGGTATTCAAAGAAGCTGCTGCTCAGATGGATGCCATGCCACGAGTCGAGCGAGACGTTCATGTCGCTAAGGTCGAAAGACCGGATCTGGTGGTTCAACACTCGGATCCAAGAGTGGACTTTCGTGAATTGGCGATCGCACTTTCCGAAGTCCTTAATCGGGCCGACCTATACAAACGCCATTCGGTTGTGGCGGAACCGCTCTCGGTTAGAGAGAGAATGTCGAAAGTGCTCGAACGAATAACAGAAGCCAGCAGTTTTATCGAATTTTGGGAACTTTTCGAAGTCCAGGAGGGGCGAAGGGGTATCGTTGTAACGTTTCTAGCCTTACTCGAGTTATTGCGGGAAGGCTTGGTTTATATCTCTCAAAGTGAGCCCTATTCGCCGATTTACGTAAGCGCGAGGAGCGATGCGATAGAAGGTGAGGAATGATGGAAATTGGAGAGGTGCGGAAAATCGTCGAGGCAGCCCTTTTGGTGGCTGGTGAAGCTCTCTCGGTTGAGCAATTAGAGCGACTATTTGTTGAGGGAGATCTGGATAGTGAAGAACCGAGAGCCCTGTTGAGAGAAGTGCTTGGGGAAATCGAAACGGACTGTACGGACAGGGGTTACGAGCTCGTGAGGGTTGCCTCAGGATTCAGGTTTCAAGTGCGTCAGGGTTTGTCAGAATGGATTAGTCGGCTTTGGGAACAAAAACCGCCTAAATACTCAAGGGCTTTGTTGGAAACCCTTGCGCTGATTGCTTATCGGCAACCGGCAACACGTGGCGACATCGAGGAAGTCAGAGGCGTAAGCGTTAGTACTAACATTATGCGGACGCTAATGGAACGTGGTTGGATTCGAGAGATCGGACATCGTGAAGTTCCTGGCCGTCCGGCCCTTTATGCGACGACGAGGGGGTTCCTCGATTACTTTAATCTGAAGTCGCTCGATGATTTGCCGCCGTTGTCGGAGGTAAAGGCCCTGATTGAACCTGTCTTGTTCCAAGAGTCTGCTGAAGTTTTTGATGCTGTCGATGACTGTGAAACGAGAACCGAGGTTGGTACCAAAAAGACCGTTGTACACATTGACGAAGTTACAGACTCCGCTATAGAACGTGATGAGTCGGATAGGCACGAGGGTCAAGACGCGAGCAAATTAAATCTGCAGCGAGATGATGACGAAGTGCGACCTTTGGCAGAGGTCGTAAAACTCCCGACACCCGATTGAGTTCGGAGCTCTTTTGAAAACCGAAAAACTGCAGAAGGTACTCTCTTCTCGCGGACTAGGGTCGCGGCGAGAAATGGAGCGTTGGATAGACGCTGGACGCGTTCTAGTAGAGGGACAAATTGCGACGCTCGGGCAGCGAGTGACGAACGACGACGCCATTTCGGTGGATGGTCGAGAGTTGCCCTCGCAGAAATCAATAAACACGCGAATACTGTTGATGAACAAGCGGGTTGGAACGATTGTCTCAGCCGCTCCGTCAGAAAGTTTAGCGTCTGTTTTCGACGAATTGCCTATCGTGACGGGTAGCCGGTGGATCGCCGTGGGACGGTTGGAT
>JAKUTI010000014.1:13564-23532 GCA_022448765.1 Pseudomonadales bacterium | reverse complement strand
ACGATGTCATTGTCACTTGCCAAGCACGCGTAGACGAACACGACTCCATGATCCGCATGATCATGGAACAGGTTCGAACAGCGGACCGAATCGTCAAACCCGAAGACGAACCTCCTCCCCACTACTAAACCTCCCGGTTGTCGACGGGAAGAGGTGGGTTGGCAAACCCCTCTCGACCGCAGAGAATCCATGATGAAAAGCCGAGCAAAGGAAACACCCCTTCGATGAGTTACGCCGGTGACCGGATCATCCACGACGCCGACAGTCACTTGATGGAAATGCCCGATTTCCTGACGGCGCACGCAGATGCCTCGGTCCGTTCCTTGCTCCCAAATCTTGGGCAAACCACAACGGGGATCTTCGATCCCGGTGAGCACGTGGGATCAAAGAGGCACTCTCCTGAGACCGTGGCACGTCTCCTGGAACTCGGCGATCAGATCACGCGCGGCCCCAAATGGCACGATGCGCTCGGTGCATTCAACGGTGAGGAAAGGGGGAAAGCCCTCGACCTTCTGGGGTTTAAACGACAGGTCATCTTTTCGTCATTTTGCGGACGGTTGATTTTTGGCGCTGTAGACGATGCCGTGAGTTACGGCGCTGCTACCGCACATAATCGAGCCATGGCCGAGTTCGTGGGTGGTGATTCTCGCTTGATCGGCGTGGCGATGGTGCCACTGCAGGATCCGGATCGCGCACTCAAAGAAATCGGCGCGGCGCTTCGTCTGGGTCTGGGTGCTGTTTGGATCAGCGCAGATGCCCCCGGGGGGCGGTCACCCGGACATCCATTGCACGATCCGATTTGGGCCGCCCTCGAGGAGGCTCGCGTACCGTTTATTTTGCACGTTGGAAGCGCACCGTTATCGATCGAAGAATCCTGGATGAATGATGGTCGGCCTGATCGGACCACGGCCCGCGGAGGGGCAGAAGTCATTGGCTCAAAAGACCTGACAGTGATTCACCATGCGGCGCAACGCTTTATTTCCACCCTCGTGCTCGACGGCGTCCTCGAACAATTTCCTGCGCTCAGGGGCGGGGTGATCGAAATCGGCGCCGGGTGGGTACCGGACATGATTCGTCGCCTCGATTACGCGGCGGATATATGGTCTCGTTCCGAGCCCCACTTGGCTGACATGTCGAGAACGCCAGGGGAGCAGATCCGCCAACAACTGCGCTTTACGCCTTACCCCTTCGAACACGTTGAGCAACTCGTTAACGAATCGTACCCCGAGTTGTACTTATTTTCGTCCGACTACCCCCACGCAGAAGGAGGTCGCGATCCGCTCGGACGCTTTGATCGGACCACGGCGTCTTTGAACGAAATCGACCGCGAGGGCTTCTTTCAGAAGAATTTTCTTGACCTGTATCCTCGAGCTTGAACCACGAGCAGGTTGAAGTTCAGCATCTCCGAATCCATTGACACACCCCGTGCGTTACCTGCCGCAAGCTATACCAGGAGCCAAATATGGCCAGCCAAACTATTGAATTGACCGAATCCCTATACAACTACCTTCTTCATACGGGTATTCAGGAATCGTCAATCGCCCAGGAGCTCCGTGCGAAAACCCAAGAGTCCACGCGATGGCACAGAATGCAAATCTCGCCTGAACAGGGTGCCTTCATGGCGCTATTGATCCGCCTGATCGGTGCAAAAAAGACCATCGAGATCGGTACTTTTACCGGCTACAGCGCGCTGGTCGTGGCAGAAGCTCTCCCCAAAGACGGCCGCGTGATCGCTTGCGATGTCTCGGAGGAATGGACGTCCATCGCGCGCGACTTTTGGGAAAGGGCAGGCTTACAAGAGAAAATCGATTTACGCCTGCGGCCTGGAACCGAAACACTCGACGAACTGATTCGCCGGGGCCAGGCAGATTCTTTCGATTTCGCGTTTATCGACGCCGACAAGGCCAACTACGATGGCTACTACGAGCGATGCCTCGTTTTGCTGAGACCCGGGGGACTGATGGGCATCGACAATGTGCTTTGGAGCGGCCGTGTTGCCGACGATAACGCCATTGACGACGATACTGTCGCCATCCGCGCACTTAACGAGAAAGTCCGGATAGACCAGCGAGTGGCTGCAACGATGCTTCCCATTGGGGACGGACTCACGTTGGCGATCAAACGATAGGCACTTACGCGCTTAAACGTAGGTTTTCGGAACGTCCAGCGTCGGGATCGCCTGACCAGGGAATAGGAATTTCGCCTTGAGCGGTAACGCGGTGACCACGTCTTTCGTGAGGCCAATAGTCCCACACCGCATGATGCTGCACGCAGCGATTATCCCATGCCGCAATGGCATTCTCAGACCATACAAACCTGCATTGGAAAGCGACCTGCTCGGCATGATCTAACAAGAATCCAAAGAGCGCTTTTGCTTCCAAGCGGGGCAGATCATTGATTCGTTCGGTAAATTCTCGGTTGGCATATAGCGCCGGTCGGTGGCTCTCGGGGTGCTCCCGCACCAGCGGATGATTGGCTTCAGGCCAACTGGCTTCGCCCGGATTGTCGAACCGAAACAACCGGCGATAAGCGTCTTCGCCGGAGTGGTGCGCGGTCAAACCGTCCAACAAGGTTTTCATACGGTCCGACAGGGCGTCGTACGCCGCATACATGCTTGAAAATAAGGTATCGCCACCGCTCGGCGGTATTTCATGCAGCTGCAACGTCGTGATTGAAGGAGGGGCTTCGTCGCAAGACACATCCGAATGCCAACGATTCCCTGCGGCAACATCAGTCTCACGCGTTGTTCGGATTTTCATCAATCCGGGGTACTCAGCCGCCGTCCCCCGTGATGCCGGGTGCACATGGACCGGCCCAAAGCGACGGGCGAAAGCGATCTGCTGTTCTGGCGACAGTCGCGGTTGATCTCTAAAGAAAATAACACCGTGGGTCACCGATGCTTGGTGAATTTCTCCAAATTGTTCATCGGTCAAATTGACCAAATCTGCGCCCCATATTTCGGCGCCAATAATCGGATTTAACGGACGTACGTCGATGGTCATGGCTGTCGCGATCCTCCCGCCTTGATGGCTGGACACCCGTAGAGTGGCACGTTGGTGGAGTAGGTCAATGGGCGATTTAATCCAAACCATCGTAACCAGCGCCCGAGAACATAATCCGCCACACAACCCTTGGTCCTTGATTCAAACGGCTCCCCATCGTTGGGAACAGGCGTTGACCACCGCCACCGAGTACAATGAGCGGTTCTTCGCACGCCATGCGCCGGTATCGCCGCGCCAAAAAGGTTGATTGTATATGTATCGCCGCGCAGTACTGTCCGGGTTGCTAGCCATCGTCAGTTCGCTGCCGACTCAGGCAGAGCGCGGTATTGCCGTCGCCGGCAGTTTTCGCCAGTTCGACAATGCAGTTTCTGCGCAGCAAGCACTGCAACCCAACTTCGACGTGCAATTGCAAGTTGCCGAAACCGACGTCAATTCGCGCCGCTGGTATCGTGTCCAGGCTATTTCCGACAACGCGCGAGCGCTGGTGACGAAAATGCGCCTGGCAGGGATTGACGGGGCGTTTTTTCAACCCGCCACGCGTGCATCGACCCTTTCGGAAAGAAGGGTCTCGGCTTCCACCATGGCGTTAGCGAATCAGACAAGCAATGCAACTTCGCGCAACAATCTACCCATGTCGATTACCCCCGTGCGATCCGGGCCAGGACCGCAGGAAATCAAAGGGGAGCTGAACGGCATGCCCATGCACTACATCCCGTTGACCACGCGCCCTCACGGCGAGACCAACATCACCGTCGACGGCGTGGTGGACGAGGCCATTTGGAACCAGATTCCCTACTACGACAATATGCGAGTGATGAGACCAGGAACCGGGGAGCCGGCGAGCTATTCCACTGAAATCCGGATGCTTGGAACCGACCGCGGGCTCTACGTCAGCGCCGTCTTGTACCAACCCCCCGACAGTCTCGTCAGCCGCCTAAGTGAGCGAGACGAGTTTATTGATCGCGACACTTTTGGTGTCACCCTTGATACCACGGGCAATGCCCTCTTTGGTTATTGGTTCGTGATGGGCCTTGGTGGATCCAAGGGAGACGGGAAGGTCCTACCCGAAAGAAGGTATTCGAGGTCCTGGGACGGCCCATGGATCGGGAAAACCTCGGCATTCGATGGTGGATGGATGGCCGAAATGTACTTTCCCTGGTCCATGATGAGCCTTCCCAAAACCGAGGGTCGCCGGAACATTGGTTTTGCCGCGTCGCGCCAAGTCTCGCACGCGAATCAAATGTATCAGTGGCCCGCTCATTCGTATTCTGCCTCACAATTCGTCAGCGCACTAAACACGATGCAGGTTGACGGCGTTGAACCAAGGCAACAGCTCTCGGTGATTCCCTATGTATCGACGACGGCCGACATCGCGCGCGAAGAAACCGAGGCCCAGGTCGGTGTGGATGTTTCCTGGAAGCCCTCACCAAAACTCGAAATCACCGGGTCCGTCATGCCGGACTTTGGCGCTGTCGAAAGCGATCGAGTCGTCCTGAACCTGACCGCCATGGAAACATTTTTCGAGGAAAAACGACTTTTTTTTCTCGAGGGCAATGAGGTCTTTGTGACCACGCCGCGTTCCGACATGCAAACATCCATGGTCACCCTCACCAACGACGATTGGTCGACTGCCTCCCGCCGAGTCTTTTCGATGGATTTCATTCCGACTCCCATCTCAATCGTCAATACAAGGCGTATTGGTGGTACGGCCAATCAAGTCACCCGCCCGGAACGTGTGACCCCGTTGCCCGGCGAGCGTGATCTTCCCACCGAGCTATTAGGCGCGGCCAAGCTCACTGGGACCATCGGCGACTTCCGGTATGGCGTTTTGAGCGCGTTCGAAGATGACGTTCAATGGTTTGCCACCGATAGCGAAGGTGCAGAAGTCAGCATTGAGGCGGCCGGACGCGATTTCGGCGTCGCTCGAATGGTCTACGAGGCCGGCGCGACCAACCGCTATTCCATCGGCTATATCGGCACCCATACCGGGGGACCGCTATATAACGCCCGGGTCCACGGCTTGGACGCGCACTACAGCACCGGTAACGGGCGCTGGATCACGGACCTTCAGTTGATGCGAAGTGACGTCGACGAACGTACAGGGTCCGGCGCTCTCGTGGATATCCTGTTTGCCCCCAGTCCCACACGACAACACAAAATTGAACTTGAATATTTCGACGACGAAATCGATCTCAACGATCTAGGGTTCCAACGTCGTAACGCGTACACCGGAGCCCAATACGTCTTTCGATACGCCGACGCAAAGAAACGCGGTTTTATGGAGTCCACTCGCGGCACCGTCGCGCTACGTCAACACTACAACGACCAGGGACAAGTCATCGATAGCGGCATCTACTGGCGGAATAAGCTGGCATTGCCTAAGCGCAATACCCTGCGTACCAGCTTTGGTTTTATGCCGAGACGATGGGAGGACCTCGACAGTCGAGGCAACGGCGCATACCGCGTGGGAGAGCGTCTGTGGTGGTCGCTTTCCTGGTCAACCGACGCAAGCAAGATGTTCAGCTATACCTTTGGCGCGAGCGGCGAACAGGAAAATCTTGGCGACTGGACCGACGGTCTCAATGCCGCCGTGACCATTCGTCCGTCGGACCGGATTTACGCCGACATTGAAGTGGACTACAAACGTCGGGACGGCTGGGTGGTGTACCAAGGCGGGCGAAATTTTGGCTCGTTCCACGGCGCCGATTGGCAGCCGAGTATTAAACTCAACTGGTTCATGGCACCCCAACATCAATTACGCATGATGCTTCAGTGGGCGGGCGTCCGCGCAGACGAGCGGGGTTTCTTTAGCATCCCAGAGGGAGGCGGTTCGCTCATGCCTGCGGAACGAAGCCTGGACTCGCACGACTTCACCGTGAGTTTATTAACCGCGCAGCTTCGTTACCGCTGGTCAATCGCACCACTGACTGATTTCTTCTTGGTCTACAACCGAGGTAACACGCTACCGAACCAAATTGAAAAGCCACTCGCCGACCTGTTCCAAGACGCGTTTCAAGACCCGATCGTGGACTCTCTTGTTGCCAAGTTTCGGTACCGATTTGGGAGTTAACTCGTACCTTTCTGACCATAAGGAAGAACCTCATGACCACCTCTCCTCTCTCAATCGGTGACGCAAGTGCGCTGGGATTTAACGCCGACCGGTTAGCCCTGATCGGCCCCGCGATGGAAGAATACGTGGCCGACAAACGGGTCCCGAACCTCGTCACGCTGGTGGCTCGTCGTGGACAAATCGTTCATTTCGAAGCCCGCGGCGTTCTCGATTTTGAGTCGGGCCAACCGGCCGGTAAAGAAACCTTGTGCCGGATGTTTTCGAATACCAAACCCATCGCCGGTGTGGCCACGCTCATCCTGACTGAACGTGGGGTGCTATCGCCGGATGACCCCGTGTCCCGGTTCCTTCCCGAATTTTCGAAGCAGCAAGTACGCAACCCTAGAGAACCGATGGTCACAGAACGCGCCAGACGCGGCATCACCATTCGAGATTGCCTGACCAACACCACCGGTTTGACGAGTCCCGCAACCATGCCCAATTTCTACCGCCAACAATACCGTGAGGTCTTGGAGACTCTCGGCTGGATTTCGAATCGAGACGACAATCCAGTTCGGCCAAGCAATCGTGAGCGTGTTGAGGCCCTGGCACAGCTTCCGCTGGCCGCCCACCCCGGTGATCATTTCGGTTACCACCTCGGCTATCCCATACTTGGCGCCGTCCTTGAAGTCGCAAGTGGCCAGCCCCTCGATGTTTTCTTCCGCGACAACATTTTTGACCCGTTGGCCATGGTAGACACTGACTTTTACGTCAAAGACGGCGCCCTCGACCGTTTCGGGGCGTGTTACGTGCCTCGTCGAGAAGGCGACAGTGTTCAACTGGTCGCAACCGAAACCGCGGAGACGAGCGAAAAAAACACAGGACCCAAAACAGAATTTGGCGCAGGCGGCGATTCCGGCGGCGTGCTCTCGACGGCGGGCGATTACGCCCGGTTTGGGCAAATGCTATTAAATGGAGGCGAGTTGGACGGTGAGCGGATTCTCGGACGCAAAACCGTCGACATCATGATCGGGAACCACACCGGCGATATGGAGATACCCATGACGGGGCCAGGATTCCATTGGGGCCTTGGTGTTGCCACCTATCACGGCCGTAATCGCCCGCCGCTTATAAGATCCGTCGGAACCTACGGTTGGGGAGGCGCCGCGGGCACCACTTACTTTGCCGACCCTTCGGAAGAACTCTTAGGGGTATGTCTGACCCAAGTGTTACAGCACGGCATGATGCCAAACAACAATTACCAGGAAACCTTTCAACGGTTGACCTACCAAGCATTGAACTAAGACGGCGGTCTCCGGCCCAATTCCCGCGCGTGAAGTGTTCGCCTGCTCAAGACCATGCTGCTATCTTGCTTCGCTGTTCGCGCCCGTAGCTCAGTTGGATAGAGTGTTGGCCTCCGAAGCCAAAGGTCGTGCGTTCGAATCGCACCGGGCGCGCCAGACTGGTCGGCAGGAATAAGGAATTAAGTTTGAAAGCTTGGCAAATCGCATCGCTGGGGGACCCTTGGGACGACCTCGCCGTCGTCGATTTAGACTCACCGCCAACGGAACCTGAAACTGTCCGAATTCGGGTCGAAGCCACCGATCTAAATTTCGCCGACATCCTTCAGTGCCAAGGCTCGTATCAAATCAAACTCACACCGCCATTCACCCCCGGGATGAACGCGACAGGAATCGTGCTCGAGGCGAACCCGACACTCGGCTTCGCGATCGGGGAACGTATCGTCGGACCCACTGTCGGACCCTTCGGCGGCTACGCGGAAGAAGCGATTCTTCTTGGCGAACGCTCACACGCAGTGCCTCGCAAACTCGACGCCGTATCGGCCATGGGTGCCCACGTGACCCACGGTACGGCTTGGTTCGCCCTGCATCAGCGCGGCAAGGTCCAGCCGGGCGAAACGGTCCTCGTGCTGGCCGCAGCCGGTGGCGTCGGTTCGGCTGCCGTCCAAATGGCCAGCGCTTTCGGTTGCTGGGTCGCCGCGGCTGCAGCCGGCAAGCAAAAGACAGCGTTCTGTCGGGAGTTGGGCGCTGATCTCGTCGTCGACTACGATGGCGATGATCTATATCAGGGAATCATGGATGCAACCGACGGGCGTGGTGTTGACGTCGTCTACGATCCCGTCGGTGGTCGCTACTTCGACATTGCCCGCCGCCTGCTAGCTTTCGAGGGCCGTCTTCTCGTGGTCGGTTTCGCGAGTGGCGATATTCCCTCAGCCCCCGCCAATCACGCCTTGGTGAAGAATTATTCCGTCGTCGGCGTTCACATGGGCGCGTACCGCGAACGGGACCTCCCGCTTGTTCAGCGTTGTTACACCGAAGTGCACGCCGCACTTCTCGCCGGAACCTATCGACCCGTCGTCACCGAAACCATCGGTTTCGATGCGCTACCCCAAACGCTCAAGCGATTAGCGGATCGTCAAACCATGGGACGAATCGTCTTTATACCCACTCAGTAGCTTGGCCCAAAGTCGCTTTTGCTCATGAACCGCCGCACACTACGCTGGACGATACGTTGAGTTTTGGCAAAAGGATGGCAGAGCAACGAGACATCGAATTTTTTCCGGTGGCCGTACCCCACACCAAAACCTTAAGCCGCGCACAAGTCACGCAATTCAACGAACTGGGCTACATCAGCCCTTTAGACGCACTCACGCCAACCGAAGCAATCGCCAATCGTTGCTACTTCGACGACCTACTCGCCCGGGTCAAAGCGTACGACGACGGCCGCAACGCGTACTCGATCATGGGTTACCAAAATCACTGCAAGGGCATATGGGATCTGGCGCAACATCCTCGCATTCTGGACTACGTTGAAGATCTTCTTGGTCCCGATTTTGTTTGTTGGTCGACCCACTACTTCTGCAAGCTTGCACAAGAATCCAAGCATGTACCTTGGCACCAGGACGCAACGTATTGGCCCGTTCGGCCCACAAAAACCGTGACCGCTTGGTTGGCCATCGACGACGTTGATCACGCCAATTCTCCCATGCGCTTCATCCCCAAAAGCCACCGTCTCGGCGGATTGGAATGGCGAAAGGCCGAGGGAGATTTCGTCCTCCATCAGGAAATACCCGATGCCCAACACTACGGTCAGCCGTACGACAACGTGCTTAAGGCGGGACAGATGTCTCTGCACGCTAGCACGCTGATCCATGGATCTGAGCCCAACCGGTCAACTCGACGACGGTGCGGTTTAACGTTTCGCTATATCCCTTCGCACTGTGGCGTACTTGAGGGTGCCGAACGGGTATTGCGAGACGCAGTGGTTTGTCGCGGGGACCCTGGACACTGGGTTCGGACCCCACGGCCCGAAGCCGACGACGTTCGAGCCATCCACAATTACCAACGAGACTAACGGTCTTGCCTTGGCCGCAGCCTTACGGTTGCTAGTGGCCCCCTAAATGGTAAGAATCAGGAGTACAACATCCTGTCATCGCTTTGATGTGAACCAGCTGAAGGAGTGAGGAACGATGGAATCGAGGGAGCCAACACCAACGGAGTCGGTCGATGTACTTATCGTAGGTGCCGGGTTCGCCGGACTCTACATGCTGCACAAATTAAGACTGCAGGGCCTGACGGCTAAAATTGTGGAAGCCGGCAGCGGCGTTGGTGGCACCTGGTTTTGGAATCGCTACCCCGGAGCACGTTGCGATATCGAAAGTCTCGAATATTCCTACCAATTCTCTGAAGAGCTTCAGCAGGCGTGGGAATGGACCGAACGGTACTCTACCCAACCCGAAATCCTTGAATACGCGAATCACGTTGCCGACCGCTTCGAGCTTCGCGAGGACATCCACTTCGATACGCGCGTCGTCGCCAACCATTTTAACGACGCAACGCAGCGCTGGGACGTATCTACGGATAGTGGGAAGACGTTCACTGCTCGTTTTTGCGTGA
>JAKUTI010000014.1:0-13554 GCA_022448765.1 Pseudomonadales bacterium | reverse complement strand
GTCGTCAACAAACACCCCCGACTTCAAGGGCCTCGGATCGTTCCAGGGACCTACCTATCACACCGGTCAGTGGCCCCACCATGACGTCGATTTCAGTGGCCAGCGTGTCGGCATCATCGGCACAGGGTCTTCCGCCGTGCAGTCCATCCCGGTCATCGCCGAACAAGCACAGCATCTAACGGTATTTCAACGGACACCCAATTTTTCGGTCCCGGCAAGAAACGAACCACTGGATCCTGCAGTCGAGAAGTCCGTCAAGGCTGACTATGCGGGGTTTCGAGAACTTGCGAATGCCGCACCCTTCGCGGCCAACTTCGACTTTAACGAAAAGTCAGCGCTTGAATGCAGCGAAGACGAACGCAATGCCGAATACGAGCGACGGTGGGACGAGGGTGGCCTCGGATTCGTTGGCGCTTTCAACGACTTGATTGTCGACAAGGACGCGAACGATACCGCAGCGGAGTTCGTCCGGGGCAAGATCCGGGAAAGCGTCAAGGACCCCGCGGTGGCGGAACTGCTTTGTCCCAAATCAGTCGTCGCATGCAAACGTCTTTGCGCTGACACCAACTATTACGAAACGTATAACCGCGATAACGTTTCCCTAATCGACGTCAGCTCCGACCCCATCGACGAGATTACACCAGAAGGATTGCGGGTCGGTGACACTGAGTTCAGTTTCGACGTGTTGGTCTTCGCGACGGGATTTGATGCGATGACGGGGGCCCTCACGAGCATCGATATCCGTGGACGTAACGGGGTAGCGCTCAAAGAAAAGTGGTCGGCAGGACCAAGAACCTACTTGGGACTTAGTACCGCGGGATTTCCCAACTTATTCACTATTTCCGGACCAGGAAGTCCATCCGTACTGACCAACATGCTTCCCTCGATCGAACAGCACGTTCGCTGGATATCCGATTGCGTGGAACATTGTGTAGCAAACGACGTTGCCACCATTGAGGCGAGTCTTGAGGCCGAAGACGACTGGGTTGAACACGTGAACGACGTTGCCGGCGCTACGCTCTTCCCCACGTGTAACTCATGGTACTTAGGTGCCAACGTTCCAGGGAAATCGCGCGTTTTTATGCCGTATATCGGCTTTCCGCCCTACGTAGAAAAGTGCGATCAGGTCGCCTCCAACGATTACGAGGGGTTTGTGCTGGCGTGACAGCCATGCACCCTTGTGAGTAATAAGCCGCCAACCGAGTTCGACTGGAGGTCTATAACGCCCAGCGATTCACCCCGCACGCCTATCGACATCATGGCCGACCCTACGTTCCAGCGTCTTGCCACGCCGGAGCTGAAACCCGGCGACCAGGCGTTCGGTTTTCGACGCCCTTTGTACGACTTTAGTAGCGGGCAACAAGTTGCGACGGGCGACACGTTCGACCTGCTGGAACGCGCAACGGACAAACCCATCGCCCTCATCTTTGGTTCCTATACGTGACCCCCTTTTCGGGCTCAGTTGGAGCCTCTACATAACCTATGGATGCGATGGCGCGAGCAGATCGAATTTCTCGTCGTCTACATTCGCGAAGCACACCCTGAAGACGGCTGGGTTGTCACCTCCAACCGAACCGACGATATTCGCGTATCCGATCCGACCACGACGGCAGCACGCACCGAGGTGGCAACCGCGTGTGCACTTCGTTTGGAAATACAAATGCCCGTTGTAGTCGACGCAATCGACGACAACATCGCAAATGCCTATGGCGCGCTACCGGATCGGCTCTATCTAATCGCGCTCGGTGGCACGGTCGCGTTTCAGGGCGAGCCAGGTCCCTGGGGATTCATACCCGACGCATTGGAATCTGCGATCGTCACCGCCACAAAGTCATGAAACGAGCGAAAGCGTCCGTATGTGGTCGAAGCACGTCGTCGTGATCTCGATCAATGCCCGGTGTAATTCTGCAACCGTTCAGTGGAATCTTCTAATTGGTTTCGTTCGCGAGGGTTCATCCGACCCCTTCGACTTCCAGTAATGCCTTGCCAAGCCCTCGGCGGTGGGCATTATGGTAATGGTGCAGGGCCGGCTCGTTACGCCCGAATACCAAGTGAGTATTAGCGCCTGACAAAGCTCCCCGTTGGGTCGATTCACCCATCAGATAGTCCTCGTCCATGATGATCTGATTAAACCCCGCGAATCGTTCGGCAATTGCTTCGCCGCGGTCTTTGAAGTGTTCAACGGCTTCCGGGACGATGTAGAAACTCTGCGCTGTGCGCGACTTACCTGGCTGGTCGTTATCCGGAAACATCCTCAGCACATCAACGCTGTATGGATCCACCAACAGGATCACATTCGGATAAATAAAATAGACGCAAAGCGTCATCATGCGAAACGGCCAATTCGATTGGTCGGGAACATGCTCAACGATCTCCTTGAACCGATGGTAGGCAAACACCATCCGGTAATTGAGATCGAAAATATCGTTCGTCTGGAGATTGCCTCGGATTTCCTTGGACAACGTTTCCCGATGCAAAACATCGAAATGGTAGTTCTCGCCGAACGTGTCGATGGCGAGCTTCCAGTTAATGTCGGCACGGAGAACTTGCGAACCCGTGTAGCCATGAGCGGGCAAATTCCAATGTTCCATGTCGTCAGCAAGACCGCCCAGGCATTTGTCGACATCTATCGCATCGCCCGGAGTGGGCCGTACCCAGAGCATCCCGTATTTCTCGGCACTGGGGAGCTCGACTAAGCCATGTTCTTGTTTCTCGACATGGCCGAACGACGGCTCTTTGTTTACCGCAATCAGGTCGCCCTTATTGCTATAGGTCCACGCGTGAAACGGGCAACTGAAGCGTGTGCCCGTGCCACGACCATCCGCAACGACCTGTGTTCCACGATGACGGCATGTGTTGGCAAACGCGCGGAACGTTCCTTCATCGTCACGAACCATGAGGACCGGTAATCCCGTTTCGGTATCCGACCAATAGCTGTTGTTCTCGGGAAGATCGGTCGACAACCCCATCAACATAGGCGTGTCGCGGAAAAAAACCTGCTGTTCTTCGGCCAGCAGCGTCGGGCAGGTGTAGTCCGATACCGGACAACGAACGATTCCACCGGCGTCGGCCGTGGTACCCGTTTCAATCCCGTCGTTGAGGATAGTGAGCAGTCGTTGTTGTTCTTCTTTGCGCATTGACGATAAACCGGGACGAATTACCGGTCGCATATGTATCGTAACTACACCGATATAGCTAGTTCGGCACATTAGGTGAATTCAATACAAAAATAGGCAGCGGCGTATTAGGCTTTTACGGCGAAGGACGGCCTTTTCCTCTGGTCAACCTTACGTCGGTGGACAACCTAGGAACGCTTACAAGGGCCAAGATGGACAACTATCTTTTTTCTGGTTTGAAGGTACTGGACGTGGCGACCGTAATTGCCGCTCCCGCAGCCGCGATGATGCTTGCGGATTTCGGTGCTGATGTGATCAAGATCGAACGCCCGGGTGTTGGCGATATGCTGCGTTCACTCTCCAACAATTGGGACACCCCGGACGCGAGTAACAATTGGTTCTGGCAGATGGACGGACGAAATAAACGAAGCCTAACCCTCGATCTCAAATCAGCCCACGGTAAGGAAGTCCTGCAGCGTTTGGTCGAGGACTGCGATGTCTACATCACCAATCAGCCGTATTCGGTGCGCGACTCCCTTGGTCTCACTTACGAAGACCTACGCTCACTGAATCCCTCGTTGATTTATGCGTCTCTCACCGCCTACGGCGAAAAAGGGCCGGAAAGAGAACGCAAAGGGTTTGATCAACTCGCCTATTGGGCACGGAGCGGCCTTATGGATCTTATGCGGACTCCCGATGGCGCACCCACCCAAGGTCTTCCTGGAATGGGCGATCACCCAACGGCTGTCTCGATTTACGCTGGCATTGTCACGGCATTGCTCCATCGAGAGCGAACCGGTGAGGGCGGTATGGTTCATACATCGTTGCTCGCTAACGGACTTTGGTCGGTCTCGGGTGTTGCACAGGGCGTTATGGCCGGTGGCGATATGACGAAATACCGAGAACGAAAACGGATCAAGCCCGCGATGATGCGCGTGTACCAAGCCCAAGATGGTCGCTGGCTACAGTTCAACATGGTACGCAATGAAGAGCTCTTGTCTCTCCTGCTCACCGGTATGGACGCACTGCATTTGCTAACCGACGAGCGCTTCGCCGACTCCCAGCTATTGTGGGAAAACCGTGGGGCATTTGGTGATGAACTGCAGAACGTCGTTGCGCAAAAAACGTCCGCTGAATGGCTTGCCATCTTCATGGAACTCGACGTCCCCGTGAATCGGGTCGCCATCGTCGAGGAAACCAACAACGACGTACAAATTTTGGAAAATCGCATGGCGTCTGCGCCGGAAAGGGATGACGTCACCGTCCCACTGATCGTCAATCATCCTATTCAGATCAGCAGCGTGCCCCAAGTCGGACCCATCCGAGCTCCGGACCTAGGCGAGCATGCTGAAGACATCCTTAAAGAACTCGGCTACGACCAAGAGGCCATCGCGGACATGAAGGATCGCGGCGTGATCTGATGACAAAAACCTACGATATCGTCATCGTTGGGGCCGGAAGCGCGGGTTCGGCGATCGCGAGCCGAGCGAGTGAAGATCCGACTCGTGACGTCCTCCTCCTCGAAGCTGGCGCAGATTACCCGGATCCCGCCACCACGCCTTTTGATCTTATTAACAGCCACAACAACTCCTATCGAGAGCACGATTGGGGCCTCGGCTACAGTCCGACCGAGGGTCGGAGTGCGCCCCTACCCCGAGGCAAAGTGACCGGGGGTTCAAGCGCGGTGAATACCACCATCGCACTGCGCGGGATTCCTGAAGACTTTGATGAGTGGGATGAGCTAGGAAATGGCGAGTGGGCTTGGAACAAGGTCTTACCCGCATTTAAGCGGCTTGAGCGAGATCTTGATTTTCCCGACGCCGATTACCACGGTGACGCCGGCCCGATCTCCATCCGCCGTTACCCCGAACGCGAACTTCTTGAACACCAACACGCGTTCCTCGAATCGGCAAGATCGTTAGGCTATCCGTCATGCGAAGATGCCAACGCGCCGGACAGCGAGGGTGCGGGCCCGCACCCGATGAACAAGCTCGGACGGATGCGGGTTTCGTGTGCGATAGGGTACCTTGCTCCGGCCCGGGCACGACCCAACCTAACCATTGAGCCGAGTACTTTCGTTCGTCGCTTGATCATCGAAGGCGACCGTTGCACCGGTGTAGAAGTCGAACGCGATAACGGTACGATTGAACTTGTCCGCGGGCATTGCGTGGTGCTATCGGCCGGCGCAATCATGTCTCCCGCAATCTTGAAACGCTCCGGCATCGGACCAAAACGCGAGCTCGAACAATTCGGTATCGACCTGATTCGCGACGCCACTGGCGTTGGCGACAATCTCTGTGATCACCCCGCACTTGCTGTTTCCTGCGTGGCCAAAGACGCGTCGATCATCGACGCCGATCAACCGCTTATTCAAACCATTCTGCGCTACACGGCTGCCGGCTCAGACAAACGTAACGACCTTCAGATCGAACTCCTAAGTTTCGGTCCAAATCGCCGGGGTCGTGCAACTTTCGCTATCGCCGCCGTACTCGAATACACATTCGGTCGTGGTTTCCTCCGACTCGCTTCCGCGGACCCGCACGTTGCGCCAATAATTGAAAACCGTTTCTGCGAAGACGACCGCGATGCACGACGATTGGCAAGTTGCTTTCGCGACACGCTTGCGTTCACCAAGGCACCACCACTCGACGGCATGATCGAGGAACTCGCGTTCCCAAATCTCAAACGGGGAATCGACGACGAGACCATGTTGAAGCTCTGCAAGGGTCGGTCTAGCAGCGGCTATCACCCATGTGGCACCGCGCGGATGGGACCAAAGGAAGATCCCCAAAGCGTCGTCAACGAATACGGCCAACTGCACACGCTCGAGAATGTCTTGGTCGCCGACGCATCCATCATGCCGTCGGTCCCTAGGGCCAACACGAACCTCACCAGCATTATGATCGGCGAAAAAATCGGCGAGTGGTTGCGGACCTCACCAACGATCTACGGCCTCTGACGTATCAAGCATGACCGTTAACCAACATCGCAACGTAGCCGCAAAAACGCGGCGCGATGTGCCAAAGTAGACGTCAGTGAGCAAAGGATTCCGACCATGTCCAGTAGCGATCACGACCTTATCCAGCAAACCATTCAGACCTACTTTGACAGCATGTACGAGTCAGATCCGGCGAAGGTCCACGAGGCTTTCCATCCGGACGCGAAAATTACCGGTTACCTCAACGGCGAGCTGCACGAAATGACCGTACCAACCTTCGCGGACATGGTCGCCGGTCAACAGCCCTCCGCCAAGGAGAAGGACGAAGCGATCCAACTAGAAACGGTGTCCCTTGAGATTGCTGGCGATACAGCAGTCGCACGCGTTCGAGACGGTTACATTGGATTGGTCTTTCTCGACACCCTGTCGTTCTTAAAGACCGAAGGCGCCTGGGTCATCTACAACAAGCTATTCCATGTCGAATCCTAGACTCCGCCAGTTCGACAAACCTTTCCATTAGGCGTTCAACTTGACCGCGGATTTACTCATTCGAAACGCCACCGTCTACGACGGCCTCGGCGGCGAGCCATTTCAAGCTAACGTCGCCGTCGAAGGAACCAAGATAAGCGCCGTGGGCGAGGCGGTTCCCACGAACCACGAAATCGATGCTGACGGTCTTAGTCTTGCACCTGGATTTATTGACACCCATTCGCACGACGACGGGGCATTTTTGCGCCATCCGGACATGGCCTTCAAACTGGCGCAAGGCGTGACTACCGTTGTGGCAGGCAACTGCGGATTTAGCGCGATCCCTGCGGAACCATCCATCGATCCGAACGTTGCCAGTGGTGGCATTTTAGCGGGCTTGAACGACGCCACATTTACCGATTTAGAGGGATATTTCGACGCCGTCATCAAGCGCAAACCGGCCATCAACAACATGATGTTGGTCGGCCACAACACGGTCCGTGCCATCACGATGGGACCGGCGCGGACAGCACCGACCGCGCATCAACTTCGCGTGATGCAAGGGCACATCGAACGCGCCATGGAACAAGGGGCTTGCGGCTTTTCGACGGGCCTCATCTATCGACCCGGCCGCTACAGCAATACGGAGGAAGTGATCGAGTTGACTCGATCTGTAACGGCTTACGACGGTCTCTACGCGACCCACATGCGTAACGAAGGCGAAGGTCTTCTGGACTCGATCGAGGAAACCCTCACCATTGGACGTAAAGCCAACGTGCACACCCACATTTCCCACCATAAAGCGGCTGGACGACCGAATTGGGGCAAGGTCGGTGCGTCATTGGCTCGCGTTGAAACCGCCATCCGTTCGGGCCAACGGGTGACGCTCGACGTCTATCCATACACGGCTGGTAGCGGTCGCATGATTGAATACTTCAATTTAGATCGACCGAGTCGAGAACTCGCCGACGTGATTCGCATCGCCAGTTGTCCCGCATTCCGAGAATTTGAAGGCCGGATGCTGACCGACATTGCAAGCGAGCGGAACATCGATGTCACCGATGCTGTATTGCTCATCCTCAACGCGCCGAAAGGCGATCAGACCATTTGCATTCAGTTCATCATCGATGAAGCCGATATCGAAACCAACCTTGCCTATCACGACATGATGATCGGTTCGGACGGTATCCCCGCGTTACGAGGTAAACCCCATCCCCGGTTATTCGGTACGTTTCCTCGAATTCTCAGAAAGTATGTTCGCGAGCGCGGTCTGTTGACCTTGCCCGAAGCGATCCGGCGGATGACGTCACTCTCGGCGTCGACCTTCGGCATGGATAGCCGGGGCCGCATCGCTGAGGGATGTTTCGCCGACTTGGTGCTCTTTAACGCGGACACCGTTCACGATACCGCGACCTACGATGACCCTAAACGAGAACCCGAGGGAATTTCGTTGGTCGTAGTCAACGGCGCGATCGCCTTGGAACGCGGTCAACAAACCGGGGTTGGCTCCGGGAAAATGCTGCGATTTCGCGACGCTGAGGGCAATCACTAATTTCCTTCCCTCACCAAATTCGGTCCGAGGAAGACTCCCTGGACGGAGAGAATCCGTCGTCTATATGATCCTAAGGGGGAGGTGACCGTGGACGAAGAACTCGAACTTTATCAATACTTGTATGACCTTCAAGGCTTCCTCGTCATCGAAGACGTATTAAGTACCGAGCAGGTTGCCACATTAAATACTCTAATCGATGAGCATGTGCGGGCGGTTCCCGACAATTGGAACGAGATCGCCAAGGATCCAAAACTCGGTTTGTACAATCTATACCGCTTCGGCATGGCGGGCGGTTCCTACGAGTCGGGGCCAGGCTTCCTCGATTATGGACAACCTTTCGTTGATCTTATCGATCACCCATTGGTCCTCAAGATCTTACGTCTGCAGCTCGGTGACTGCTTCCGGTTGGATCGCATCTTCGGGATGCGCATGCGGAAAGGCATGCCCAACGGTAAGTTGCACGCGGACTACGGGGCATCAGAACCGTTTACGCGGGCCGAACCAGGGCGCTATTACCCTCAACCCGCTTTCCAAGCATTGCATGGTTTTGGCGTTGCGGCTTTCAATTTGACCGATAGCGGGCCAGAAACCGGTGGGTTACGTGTAATTCCGTCGAGTCACAATAGCCACTTCAAGCTTCCACAGAAAATACGGGACGAAAAAATTGATGGTGTAGCAATCTGTCCGCACGCGCCTGCCGGTAGCGTCACGCTCTTTTCTGAAGCCACCACCCACGGTACCGCGGAATGGCATGCAGACCATGAACGCCGATCGATCCTCTACAAGTACTGTGCGTCGCAATTAAGCTGGTCCAGAAGCAGGGTAACGGCCCCGAAAGGCGCACAACTTACCGAACGCCAACGCCTACTGCTCGAAGAACCTGCCGGCGCGCATTGGTTTTTTTCGTCGTTATTTGCGGAAGACGACGTTATGTAGAGCGCGCCCACGCAGGCGCATTTTCCGATATCGCTGAATACGAAGAATCTGATCCCTCTGGAACGACGTCTTCGTTCAACCCGAAACGCAATGGTTCTGCGAGTTTCATCGATACGGCGGTCCCGGCAATGCGATCCCAAGCGGCAAGACAAACGCCTAGATTGCAGTGACCATGATCAACGCTGTGATGCAATTGATGTTGACGTGGACTAATGATCCAGCGTTCAAAATGGCCGAAGCCGAGCGGGATATGTGAATGTCGGAGATTCGCGCCAAGCGCGTTAAATGCAAAACCAAATAGGTCGACGCCGAGAATATCCCATGCACTTAACTCTCGACCAAAGAGCCAAATAAAAATTCCGCTTACAAGGCCAAATACGATGACGCCTCGAAAGAAATACAGCGCTTGTTCGATCGGGTGAACCCGAAAAAGTGTCAACGGCGTCAACACCTTAGCGCTGTGATGAATACGATGCAGCTTCCATAGCCACGAATTTCGGTGCATAGCCATATGCAAAAGAAAACGGCTTAGATCCTCTAGAACGAAATAACTCGCCGTGTAGGTTCCAGCAATCAGCCAGAGTGGGAACTCTAGATCGGGGGCATCGCCCAACTGCATTTGTAGTTGGCCGCCGACCACAAGGGTTAAAGCAAGGTGGCTCCCTATAATGGGTAGAAGGACGAGACCTTTAATCGCGTTATTGGCGAATAGCCAACCAACATCTTGAGCAGTCGACGCGTTGATCCAATAACGCCGATTCATGAAACGCGACAACTGAGCTCTAGGGTCAAACGTTCGTTCTCGTACCGAGACAAAAGCGGACGCGAGGACGAGTGCGCTCAGCAAGCAACCCCAATAAATCCGCTTAGCTGGATCCAGCGCAAAACCAAAGGGCTCGATTAAGACTTCCCACATAATTCACCTGGCTATCATTTTCTGAGACCCAGCGCTTGTCTCCCTAGAGGGTAAGTTTGATCCTCGCAACGATTGAGCGAGGGCGATTGGGCCTTGCACCGAAAGGACGGTGAGATACGATCGCTGCTTCGTTCAAAATATTCTGAGCGATTATTTGGAGTAATATTTTTTCGCTCTGGTACCAGGTTGCCGCTAGCTTGAGCGTCTTATGTCCATCGGTGCCCAATTCGTCACCTATACGACCGTATCCAGGTACTTCACGCATTTCGTCTTGAAATTTGATCGCCGCGATGATGTCCCAACGACCAGTTGCAAGGGAGGCCTCTATTTGCGCGACGTGTTGCGGTAAGTAGGGTAGCGCATCGCCTTTCTGTACCAATCCCCATTGCGAGAATTCGGAGAGAAACGTGGTCTGAAACGCCGATTCGGTGTAGGTATAAGTCAGGTTTGTCGCCAACTCGAACTGATCTCGCAAACTAACGGACACACCACCCGTAATTTCGACTCCAGCTATCTCTACTTCGCCACCGTTGTATTCATCCCCGGGCTGACAGTCTGAGTCGCTTACCCGACAGCGGCCAACCAGGTTTTGATAGTCGCTGAAGAATCCGACAACCTCGAGATGGCCCAAAGAAGTTTGAAGCCTTACCCCGTACTCATAATTGATGCTCTCCTCCGGCTCTACACCACCATCGCCCGGACCGGCCGGGGAAAATCCCCGATACACCCCGAAAAGAGTGCTGAAATTTTTTGTAATTTGCCAAAAACCACCCACCCCGGGCGAAACAATTGACTGTTCATTGGCACGAACGGCGCCGGTTTCGAAGTCCAAAGCGACTCCCTTGATATCTTCAACACGGACGCCCGCGGTTAGGGACCAGTCGTTACGTTTCATGGTGTCCGTTAACCAAGCCGATACCGCGTCCGTCTCGGCTCGATTTCTCAGTTTCGGTGCCCGGACCACGTCGTCCCAAAGGAGATCGCCGGAGGTCATCAAATACCCGCGTTGTTTATGATGTCGGTCAACTTGGTCCTTGTGAAATCTAACGCCCAGCGAAGTCTCGTGATCCAACCGCTGGCCTGCGTATGCCCAATTCAACGAGAGTTGAGCACCCATCGAGTCGAACTCGCGTTGGTTGTTCGTTATATCCAAGCGGTCACCATCCACCTCGGCAGAATCGATATTTCCGCGCAACAAATCGTATTCCCGAACAAATTGCTGCGGATACCGGAGCACCGACTGCAATGTCGGTCCGTTGATAAACCCGTCTAATTTGTTCCAATCCCGATCAAATCGATTCACGTACGCCTTCGCATTCATCAAAAGATCTTCTTGGATTTCCAGCGTGTGATTGAGATGGACTTTCTTGTGTTTAGATCGAAACTGACCGAGCTGAGAAGCCCGATATCTTCGATTGGGATCACTACTAAAGTCTGTATCAGTTAGCCCGAGGTAGGTCTCATCTGACACTTCGTCGCCATATCCCAATTTGACAGTTAGCGATTGACGTAGCCGAGTATTAGGTCGGAATCTCAACTTCACATTCAGATCACTACGTTCAAATCCGGTATCGCCACCTCCGTCTAGGTTTTTGAACCCCTTGCTTCCGTACTGCAGTAGATCGATCAGTAGACCGTTAGTTTCTCGCATCCGACTCCACAACCCCTGGACTTTGTAAAAACCATCCGTGCCGGCACTAAGGTCAATTTCTGCGGCTGGAGCCGTGTCTATTTGTGAAGAAACGAAGTTGACGGCGCCTCCAACCGTATGCGGTCCATGGCGTATCGACGAGGGCCCTTTCAATACCTCAACCGCAGCCACTCGGCTAACGTTTGGAAAGTAATAAGCAGCAGGTGCCGAATATGGTGCGGGCGCGATCAGCACCCCATCTTCCATAATCGTTATTTTTTGGCTTCGTTCAGCCGACGCACCCCGAATCCCGATGTTCGGTCGCAAGCCATAGCCGTCTTCTTCCCGGACGTACAACCCGGGAACGCGTGCGAGCACCTGATTGATATCAACGTGGTCAAATCTTTCCAATTCTTGATCTTCTATTAGGGTTCCAGAACCCGGCAAATTAAGGGCTTTATCTTTCGTGCCAATTACGACGACCTCCTCGACCAAGAATGCCTCGTCAGCGTTTTCCGCCGCCGTCGCGGACACGGCAGACGCAATCAAGAACGTCGCCAACTTCAGTCTAAAGAGCGTGTTCATCAGTCGTTATCTGCCTGCGCACCCTCGGGCAAATTAACATTGACTATGGTCACAAAGTCGATCTTAAGATCGTCCGTTAGTGCCTTAATCAGGCCATACAAACCGCATGCTGAAAGTTCATCCGCCAAGTCAACATTGGCATATGCGTTGGTGCATTGAGTCCCTCGTTCTTGAGAGTTTATTGAAGCTGCTTGCTCGTATACCGGTACCGAGATTGCATCGATCGCTTCTATGGCGGCCGTGCTGTTGTCGATGAACCTTAATGAAACGTCGTCAAATCCCTCCCCCGTGATCAGATCATCGAACCCAATCCCTTCTCCACCACGAAAGATCTTCCGAAAGGATTCAATATTTTTTTGGAGGTTTCGTAACGAATTTCGACTGTATTGCGATTCCACCTGGTCGGGACAAGAGTACCCCGAGCACGCGTCATTGATGCCCAGGGGGATACCTAACTTTTGATCCTTAACGCCAGTATCAAGATAGAAGATCGCGTCGGTGACGAACTGGAGGTTATTTCCCGCATTCGCGTCGCTAACAAATTCGCTCCGGTAGTCACCACCAGCCGCATCCCACTGGTCAACTATCTGATCAACGGCTGCCGAGACATCTGACGCGATCACCTGAGCCGCGGCACACCGGGATCGAGACTTTGCAGTCTCCGATAACGCATTCCAACTCGCCGTGGTGGGCACCTGGGGCGGGCAGCTGTGACTTAGCTCATCGCGAAACAGCAAATAACCAACTGCACCCATCCCGCGCTGATTAGTAGCTCTCGTCGATATATCAAATTCAGGTTCATTGGCCAGGACCGCAATTTCGTCGACGCCACACGTACTCAATGAACCGCTCGAGTACGACAAAATCCGATTTCGGAGTGCATTCCCGTTCTGTTGCGCCGGTCCGAGAACGTGCATTTCAGTCTTTTGGAGGGAGTCCATCGCGGCCCGCCAACCATCCTGTGCTTCAGCTTTAGACGCCGCTTCGTCGGATTCACCTATCCCGCTACAGTAGCGCTCCAACGACCCTCCAACGCCTCCAAACTCGCTCATCGTCTCCGACAGTTCTTGATAATTGGGTATAAAAACATTCTCTGCCAGATTGCTTAGCAAGCCCGTCACATCAAATTCTTGGCCATCGTCGCCTCCGGATTCCACCGGAGATTCGTCGTCCGAGTCAGCTTCCCGCGAACCGTCAACGCATCCGACCAAGACCGTTTGTAAGCTCATGAGGAGGGCGAGCGTGTAGATTCTTCTCAAGACTGATCCCTCAAGACAAAGAAAGGCGCGTGCGCGCCTTTCTTTGTTAAATTATCTGATCCTTACCAACCCGACACGACATCCGGGTCAAACCCGTAGGCTTCCTGAAGAATATCACGCGCGTTTGCCAAATCAGCCAGGTAAGCATCAATGG